>NZ_JBHUVA010000015.1:0-79049 GCF_042670805.1 Micromonospora sp. NPDC057141
GCACGGCCGTGAGCGGCCGTGCCCTTCCGCGCCTGCTACCGGATCACTCGCCCGGTGTGGACTTCGCGATCTGCATCAGGAACTCGATGTTGGTGCGGGACTGCTTGAGCCGGTCCAGCAGCAGGTCCAGCGCCGCCTGTGAGTCCAGCGAGTGCAGGACCTTGCGGAGCTTGTGGATGATGGCCAGCTCCTCCGGCGCGAGCAGGACCTCCTCCTTACGCGTGCCGGACGGGTTGATGTCGATGGCCGGGAAGGTGCGCTTGTCGGCGATCTTCCGGTCCAGCTTCAGCTCCGCGTTGCCGGTGCCCTTGAACTCCTCGAAGATGACCGTGTCCGCCATGGAACCGGTCTCCACCAGCGCGGTGGCGAGGATGGTCAGCGAGCCACCGTTCTCGATGTTGCGGGCCGCACCCAGGAAGCGCTTCGGCGGGTAGAGCGCGGTGGAGTCGATACCACCCGACATGATCCGGCCGGAGGCCGGCGCCGCCAGGTTGTACGACCGGCCGAGCCGGGTCACCGAGTCGAGCAGCACGACCACGTCGTGCCCCAGCTCGACCAGCCGCTTCGCCCGCTCGATCGCCAGCTCCGCCACCGTCGTGTGGTCCTGCGGCGGCCGGTCGAACGTGGCCGCGATGACCTCGCCCTTCACCGACCGCTGCATGTCGGTGACCTCTTCGGGCCGCTCGTCGACCAGCACCACCATCAGGTGGCACTCCGGGTTGTTGCGGGTGATGGCGTTCGCGATCGCCTGGAGCACCATCGTCTTGCCGGCCTTCGGCGGCGAGACGATCAGCGCCCGCTGGCCCTTGCCGATCGGCATGACCAGGTCGATCACCCGCGTCGTCAGGATGTGCGGCTCGGTCTCCAGCCGCAGCCGCTCCTGCGGATAGAGCGGGGTCAGCTTGTAGAACTCGGGCCGCCGCCGCGCCTCGTCCGGCTCCATCCCGTTGATCGTGTCGAGCCGTACCAGCGGGTTGTACTTGTCCCGCCGCTGCTCGCCGTCGCGGGCCGCCCGCACCGCGCCGGTGATCGCGTCACCGCGGCGCAGGCCGTACTTCTTGATCTGGGACATCGAGACGTAGACGTCGTTCGGGCCGGCCAGGTAGCCGGTGGTCCGGACGAAGGCGTAGTTGTCGAGCACGTCGATGATGCCGGCGACCGGGACGAGCACGTCGTCCTCGCCCACCTGCGGCTCGCGACCGCCGCTGCCACCACCGGCGGTGGCGGCGTCGCCCTCGCCGCGCTCGCCACGGCCCCGACGACGGTCCCGGAAGCGGCTGCGCCGGCCCCGCCGGCCACCGCTCTCGTCGTCGTCGTCGCCGTTGTCCCGCTCGGCGCGCTGACCCCGGTCGCTGCGGTCGTTGCGGTCACCACGGTCGACCCGCTCGTTGCGGTCGGCCCGCTCGGCCCGATCGCCCCGCTCGTTGCGGTCACCACCGCGGTCGGTGCGGTCGGTGCGCTCCGTGCGGTCGGTGCGCTCGGCCCGGTCGCCACGGTCGGCCCGCTCACCGCGCTCGGGCCGGTCCGCCTGATCCCGGCCGCCCCGCTCCCGGCGGCCCTCGGCCCGCTCGGCGGGCTCGGCGGCGGGGACGGTGGCGGTGGCGGTCGGCGGCTCCTCGGCCCGGGTCTCCGCCGGCCGGGTCTCCGCCGCAGCGGGCCGGGACTCGGCGGGCCGGGACTCGGCGGGCCGGGACTCGGCGGGCCGGGACTCGGCCGCCGCGACGGCCCGGCTGCGCCGGGTCCGGGTCCGGCCCTCGGCCGGGGCGGCGGCCGGCTCGGCCGGCGCCCGGTTCTGGTCGGCACCCGACGGGGCCTGGGTGACCTCGGCGCGCACCTCCTCGCGGGCAGGAGCGGCGGCGGCCGCCGCGGCCTCGGCCCGTGGTCGAGGGGTCCCGGCGGCGGCGCCGCCCTGCCGCTCGGAGATCGCGCTGATCAGCTCGCCCTTGCGCATGCGAGCCGTACCGGAGATGCCGAGCGACGCGGCCAGGCTCTGGAGCTCCGGCAGCAGCATCGCCGACAGGCCGGTGCCGCTACGCCGACGACGGGTGGGGGCAGCGGCGGTGGCATCGCCAGCGACGTTGGAAACATCCGACGTCACGTCGGTGGTGTCGCTCAATGGATTCCTTCCCTCGATAGGCCGGGACTGCCCGGAGTCGACAAGCAGGTGGCCGGGCGGCCTCGGTGCACCCGCCTCGCATGACGCGTCGCGGGAGACTGTGACACAGCAGCCGGTCGGTTTCCCGACTCACCAACCTCGGTGAGCAGGTCTCGCCGTCTGCGGCGACCTGCGGAAACTGCGGTGCGGCGTGGGCCTTAGGCAGGGGTGACGGGCTGACCGCCGAGAGCTTCGGGGGTGCGCCGACCCGCAGGAGGATCGCATGCTTCGCGGCTGTGCTAAGTCTAGAGCGTAATCAACTCTTCCGACCTGCGGCAACAGGGTCCCGCTCGGCGTGTTTCAGTGTACCCCGTGCGACACGCGCTCCGCGGCTGTCTATACCCATCGGCCAGACCTGCCAACCGGCCCCCGGCGCGAAAAGTTCCGAGGGCTCGGTCAGCGCCAGCACGGTGGGCCCGGCCCCACTGATCACGGCCGCCACACCGGCCGCACGCAGCGCGCCCACCAGGGCGGACGAGTCCGGCATTCCGGCGGCCCGGTAGTCCTGGTGCAACCGGTCGACCGTGGCGGGCAGCAGCAGCGCCGGCTCGGCGGTCAGGGCGTGCACCAGCAGCGCCGCCCGGCCGGCGTTGAGCGCGGCGTCGCCGTGCGGGACGGCCGCCGGCAACGCGGCCCTGGCCACGGCGGTCAGCCCGCGCTCAGCGGGCACGAAGACGATCGGACGCACCCCCTCGGCCACAGCCAGCGACACCGCCCGGGCACCGGTCGGCTCCGTCCAGGCGATCGTGAAGCCGCCGAGCAGGCAGGGCGCGACGTTGTCGGGGTGCCCCTCGATCTCGGCCGCCAGCCGCAGCGCGCCCGCTTCGTCCAACCGGGTCGCGCCGTCGACGACCAGGGCCCGGGCCAGCTGCACGCCGGCCACGATGGCGGCCGACGAGGAGCCCAGCCCACGGGCCTGCGGGATCCGGTTGACACACTCCACCGCGAGGCCCGACGGCTGCCCGCCCAGCGCGTCGAAGGTGGCCCGCATGGCCTGGACGACCAGGTGCGCCTCGTCGTCGGGCAGCTCACCCGCGCCCTGCCCGGCCACCGTGACCCGGACGCCGTCGGGCACCACCTCGGCGGCCACGTCGTCGTGCAGACCGAGCGCCAACCCCAGCGCGTCGAACCCCGGCCCGAGGTTGGCGCTGGTGGCGGGGACCCGGACCTTCACCGGCCCGGACACGAATGTCATCGGCACGACGCTCATGCTAGGCCGCCGGGCCGACGCCGCGCCGTCCCGCCCGGCCCGTGGGACGTGCCCCCTTCGCTAGCCTGGCGGCCGACGGGTCCGCAGGAAAGGAAACGGCGTGGAGTCCCTGGGGTACGCGGCCGCGCAGACGGCCACGGAACTGCCCACCGTGCTGGTGCTGGTGATCACACCCCCGTCGGGGTGGGCTCGGCGACCGGGTCGGTCAGCGACAGCCGCCGGGTGGCGACCCGCCAGCCGAGCGCGTAGACCAGGGTGACCAGGCCGCAGCCGGCCAGCACCACCCGCTCGTCGACCAGGTCCACCACCCCGGCCACCACGAGCTGGCTCACCGAGATGGCGAGTGTGGCCAGCATCATGTCGGTGGCGAAGACCCGCCCGCGCAGCCGGTCCGGCACCTCGCCCTGGAGGGCGAAGTTCGACATCACCCAGTTGCTCCCGCCCGCGAAGTGCGCCACGAACACCAGCGCCAGCACCAGCGGGAACCAGTTCGCCACCGACGTGCCCAGGTAGGCCAGGCCGTACAGCGACATCGACAGCGCGAGGCCGGGCAGCAGCCAGGCGCGGTTGGTCAGCACCCGCCGCATCAGGATCGGTCCGACCAGCGCGCCCGCGCCGCGTACGGCGAAGAGCAGGCCAGCGCCGATCGCGCCCACCCCGTACACGCCGGCGAGCAGCGGGAAGACGGTCAGCACGCCGTTGCCCAGGCCGACCGCCGACTTCACCGTGACCAGGCCGAGCACCCGGGGCCGGTGCCCGATGTAGCCGAGGGCCTCCCGGATCGCCGCCCAGGTGCGCTGCGCGGGCACGGCCACGTCGCGCGGGGCCTGCAAGGGGCGGCGGATCAGCGCGGCCAGGCCCGCCGCCAGCACCAGGCCGCCGGCGGCCACCCAGAAGCAGGCGTACGGCCCGGCGACGGCGCTGAGCACGCCGCCCAGCGACGCGCCGACGACGGTCATGGTGCCCCAGGCCGAGCCGGCGATCGCGTTGCCGGCGGCCAGGTCCTCGGGGTCGAGAACGTTGGGCAGGGCGGCCTGGGCGGCCGGCGAGTAGAACGCCTTCGCCACCGCCACCACGGCGATCGCCACCATCGCCAGCCAGGCCGTCCCCGCACCCCGGACGCCGAGCAGCAGCAGCACGCCGAGCAGCGCGGCGACGTTGGCCGCCATCATGATCTTCTTGCGGTCGAACCGGTCCGCGATCGTACCCGTGTACGGCAGCAGCAGCGCCACCACGCCGGTGTCCAGGGCGAGCACGAGCGCGCCCCAGACCCCGCTGCCGGTCAGCTTCGGCAGCAGGACGAGCAGCGGCACCATGACGAACCAGTCCGCGCCGAAGACCACCAGCTCGGCCAGGAAGAGGTTGCGGAAACTGCGGTTGCGGACCAGGACCGAGAGGGTGGGGGACACGTACGGGAAGCCTACCCGCCGGGCTGCGGCGTGCCCGCCTGCCGCAGCAGCTCGGAGACGGTGACGAAGGTGAATCCCCGGTCCCGCAGCCCGGTGATCATGTCGGGCAGGCCACGCAGGGCGACCAGCCGGCGGGCGTCCCCGACGTCGTGGGCGAGCAGGATGGCACCCGGCTGCACCCCGGCCACGACCCGCCGGGCGTGGCCGGCCGGGTCGTCCGGAAACCGCCCCTCGGCCATCTGGAAGGACCAGAGCACGAGCCGGTAGTCCAGCCGGGCGGCGGCGTGCAGCACCGCGCCACCGAGGTGCCCGTACGGGGGGCGGAGCAGCCGGGGGGCGACCCCGACGGCCTCGGCGATCGCGTCGTGCGCCCGGCTCAGGTCGTCGTGGACCTCGGTGGCGTCGCGCCGGGCCAGGTCGTGGTGCGCCCAGCTGTGGTTGCCCACCTCGTGCCGGTCGAGCCGGCCGCGCAGCAGGCCCGCGTGCTGCCGGACGCGCTGCCCGACCAGGAAGAACGTGGCCGGCACGGCGTGCCGCTCCAGGGTGTCGAGCACCATCGGGGTCCACTGTGGGCGGGGGCCGTCGTCGAAGGTGAGTGCCACCAGCTGCCGACCGGTGCGGGCCGCCCAGACGACCGACACCTCGCCGTCGCCGACCTGCTGGAGGTCGCCGCCCACGGTGGCGCTGGCCGGGCCGCCGGCCAGCGGCAGCCGCCGGTCGGCGATCCAGGTGGTCCGGGTGGTGACGCCGGCCCCGACGAGCGCGCCCCCGGCGAGCAGCCCGGCGCGGCGCAGCACGGTGCGCCGCCCCCACCGGCCAGCGCCGTCCGCCATGGCCCGCCCTCGCGCAACAGCAGGTCACCCGGCGCGACCCGACACCGTCAGTATGCGACTCCTGACTCACCGTACCTGGTCGGATACGCGACGCGGCCGAACGCGCAACGCCCCCGCCGGAAAGTAGAACCCGGCGGGGGCGTTCGCGGTCGCGGCGGCTACTCGGCCGGCGGCGGCAGCGGCGACTGCCGGCTCTTCGGCAGGCGCAGCACCTCGAACTGGTCGGTGCCGTCCACCAGGGCCGCCGACGGCGCGGGCCGAGCGGGAGCGGCCGGCGCGGCGGCCGGCACGGGCTCGTCGCCCGGCGTCGGGCCGTCGCCGGTGGGCTCCGCCTCCGGTACGCCCCGGCGGCGCTGCCGGCGGGCCCGCACCGACTCCTTGGTGTTCTCCACCATCGTGTACAGGGTCGGGACCAGGATCAGGGTGAGCAGGGTGGAGCTGAGCAGGCCACCGATCACCACGATCGCCAGCGGCTTGGAGATGAAGCCGCCCTCCCCGGTCAGGCCGAACGCCATCGGCAGCAGCGCGAAGATCGTCGCGACGGCGGTCATCAGGATCGGGCGCAGCCGGCGCCGGCCGCCCTCGACCACCGCCTCACCGACCCCCATGCCCTGCGCCCGGTACTGGTTGATCAGGTCCAGCAGCACGATCGCGTTGGTCACCACGATGCCGACCAGCATCAGCACGCCGATCAGCGCCGGCACGCCCAGCGGGGTGCCGGTGGCCAGCAGCAGGCCGATCGCGCCGGTCGCCGCGAACGGGACCGAGATCAGCAGGATCAGCGCCTGGGTGAGGCTGCGGAACGTCGCCACCATGATCAGGAAGACGATCGCGATGGCCGCGAGCACGGCCAGCCCCAGGTCGGCGAACGCCTCCGCCTGATCGGCGCTGACACCGCCGACGCTGACGGTCGCGCCGGGAACGTCGATGGCGTCCAGCTTCTTCTGCAACTCCTCGGTGGTCGCGCCGAGGTTGGCGCCGGTCGCCGTGCCGGTGACCGTGACGCTGCGCTCCCCGTCGATGCGGGTCACCTGCTGCGGCCCCTCGGCCTGGGTGATGTCGGCGATGTCGTCCAGCTCGACCGGGCCGATACGCAGCGCCCGCAGCTCCTCCACCGTCACCGGCGGCTGCGCGCCGGAGCGCAGCACCACGTCCTGCTGGCCGCTGTCGAGGGTGACCTGCCCCAGCGGGGTGCCCCGGTAGACCTGGGCGACGAGCTGCCCGACGGCCGCCTCGGTGAGCCCCGCCCGCGCCGCGGCCAGCCGGTCGACGGTCACGTCCACCCGCGGCACCCGCTCGGCCAGGCTGGTCGAGACGTCCTCGACGTCGGCCGTGCCGGCCATCGCGGCCCGCGCCTGCTCGGCCGCCCGGGCCAGCACCTCGGTGTCGGCCGCCTGCACGACGACCTCCAGCTGGTTGGTCGACCCGCCGCCCTGGTCCCCGCCGAAGCTCACCTCGCCGATGGCGGCGCCGAGGGAGTCGAACTCGCGGCGCAGCGCCCGCTTCACCTCGGCCACGTCGGTCTCGCCGTCGAGCGCCACGGAGAAGGTGGCGACGTTGTTGCCGCCGCCACCCCCCCACGGCTGGTCGCTGCCCCCGGCGCTGACCTGGTAGGTCTCGACGCCCTCGGCCCGGTCGAGCACCGACTCGACCTGGCGGGCCGCCCGGTCGGTGGCGACCAGCCCGCCGCCCGCCGGGAGCTGCTGGGTGATGGTCAGGGTGTCCTGCCCGGAGTCGTCCAGGAAGTTGGTCTTGAGCGCGCTGGACAGGACGAACGTGCCGAGCAGCACCAGCAGCCCCAGCCCGACGGTGATCCAGCGGGTCCGCCGGCTGCCGGTGGCGAACCCGATCACCGGCAGGTAGCCCCGCTGCAACGGGCTGCGCAGCTCCTTCTCCTCGGCGGCCCGGCGCGCGGCGGCGGCGTCGACCCCCTTCGGCTTGAGGAACCAGTACGCCAGCACCGGGATCACCGTGAGTGAGACCAGCAGCGAGGCGAGCAGAGCCACCGTCACGGTGATCGCGAACGGCGCGAAGAGCTGCCCGACGAAGCCGCCGACCAGCGCGATCGGGGTGAAGACAGCGACCGTGGTCAGCGTGGACGCGGTCACCGCGCCGGAGACCTCGCGGACGGCGGTGAGGATCGCCGACCGCTTCGGCTCGCCGTACTCCAGGTGGCGTTTGATGTTCTCCAGCACCACGATCGAGTCGTCGACCACCCGGCCGACCGCGATGGTCAACGCGCCGAGGGTGAGCAGGTTGAGCGAGTAGTCGCCGGCCCAGAGCGCGATGAGCGCCACCAGCACCGACAGCGGGATCGACACGGCGGTGACCACGGTCGAGCGCACCGACAGCAGGAAGACCAGGATTACCACGACCGCCATGACCAGGCCCAGCAGGCCCTCGGTGGTGAGGCTCTCGATGGACTTCTCCACGAACGGGGCCTGGTCGAACACGACGGTCAGGTCCGCGCCGGAGGCCGAACGCAGGTCGGCGAGGCGGTCGCGGATCTCGTGGGAGATCTCGACGGCGTTGCCGTCCGGCGCGGCCGTGACGAGGATGCCGAGGCTGTCCCGGCCGTTGGTGCGGGTGAACGAGGTGGCCGGGGCGAGCTGCTGCTCCACGGCCGCCACGTCGCCGAGCTTCACCGGGGTCGCCTTCGGCGCGGTGGAGGTGAGCACGATGCCCTTGAGGTCGTCGACGGAGCGGATCGGCGTACCCACCTGGACGGTGAGGGCCCGCGACCCGTCCCTGACCGCGCCGGCCGGCACGGCGACGCCGTTGGTCTTCAGGGCCGTGCCGATCGCGGTCGGCGCGAGCTTCGCGGCGGCCAGCTTCGCCGGGTCGGGGGTGACCGTGACGACCTGGTCGCGGGTGCCGGTCACGGCGACGGTGCGGATCCCGTCGATCGCCTCCAGCTCGGGCACCACCGTGTCGCGCAGCCGGTCGGCCAGCGCCCGCTCGTCGCCGCCGCCGGACGCGGCGATCACCACGGCCGGAAGGTCGTCGGTGGAGCCGGTGAGGACCTGCGGGTCGACGCCCTCGGGGAGCTGGCTGTCGATCCGGTTGAGCGCGGTCTCCATCTTGTTGACCACGTTGTCCAGGTCGGTGCCGAAGGTGAACTCCACCTGGACGGTGGCCGAGCCCTCGCGGGAGGTGGAGGTGACCTTCTCCAGCCCGGGGATGCCCTGGATGCTGTTCTCGATCGGCTCGGTGACCTGCGACTCGACGATCTCGGGCGCGGCACCGGGGTAGACCGCCACGACGAACGCGCCCGGGAACTCCAGCGACGGCAGGAGTTGCTGCTTCAACGACGGCACGGCGAACAGACCGAACAGCGTCGTGACCACGGCGATGAGGGCGACCAGCCCTCGGTTGGCGAGGCTGAATCTGGCGAGCAGCGACATCGGCGTGGCTCACTCCTGAGAAGAGAAGGGCGGGACAGCTCGGCAACGAAGAGTGTGCCCGACCCGATCTCCCCCGCCGGGCCAGGGGGTCACGCCACCCGGCCCGGCGGCCCGCCGCGCCCGTCGCCGCGCGCGGCCCAGCAGGCCGGGGCGGACGAGGGCTCAGGCCAGGTCGAGGGAGCGGGCGGCGGCGAGGGCGTCGTTGCCGATGGTGATCGGGGCGGGGGCCGTGGAGATCGCCCACTCCGGGTCCTTCAGGCCGTGGCCGGTGACCGTGCAGACGACCGTCGAGCCGGCCGGGACCTTGCCGGCGGCGGCCTGCTGGAGCAGCCCGGCGACGCTGGCCGCGCTGCCCAGCTCGACGAACGCGCCGACCTCGCGGGCCAGCAGCCGGTAGGCGGCCAGGATCTCCCGGTCGCTGACCGCGGCGATCAGGCCGCCGGAGGCGTCCCGGGCGTCGACGGCCTTCGTCCAGCTCGCCGGGTTGCCGATCCGGATCGCGGTGGCGATGGTCGACGGCTCGTGCACCACCTGACCGGTGACGATCGGGGCGGCACCGGCGGCCTGGAAGCCGTACATCTTCGGGGCCTTCGTGGCGTTGCCGTCGCGCAGGTCCTCCGAGTAGCCCATCCAGTAGGCGGAGATGTTGCCCGCGTTGCCGACCGGCAGGCAGTGGATGTCGGGCGCGTCGCCGAGCGCCTCGACGATCTCGAACGCGGCCGTCTTCTGCCCGTGCAGCCGGTCCGGGTTGACCGAGTTGACCAGCGCGACCGGGTAGTCCTGGGCGAGCTTGGCGGCCAGCGCCAGGCAGTCGTCGAAGTTGCCGGTGACCTGGAGCAGCCGCGCGCCGTGCACCAGCGCCTGGGCCAGCTTGCCCAGCGCGATCTTGCCCTGCGGCACCAGCACGGCGCAGGTGATCCCGGCGCGGGCCGCGTACGCCGCGGCGGAGGCGCTGGTGTTGCCGGTCGAGGCGCAGATGATCGCCTTGTCGCCGTGCTCGACGGCCTTGGAGACCGCGAGGGTCATGCCCCGGTCCTTGAACGAGCCGGTCGGGTTGGCCCCCTCGACCTTGAGGTAGACGTCGCAGCCGAGCCGGGCGGAGAGCACCGGCGCGGGCAGCAGCGGGGTGTTCCCCTCGTGCAGGGTGACGACCGGGGTGGCGTCGGTGACCGGCAACCGGTCCCGGTACGTCTCGATCAGACCCCGCCACATGTCGCTCTCCTCACCTCTACCGCCCTGCCGACAGGCCGGGCGTCCCCAGCGTGGACCAGCCTCGCCGACCGGCGCACGCCGCACCTGAGCGTAACCACCAGGCGAGACGCGAACGCGCCCCCGACCCACCGGCCTCCGCCGTCAGGCCCCGCCCTCGACCCGCAGCACGCTCGCCACCGACCGCACGATGTCCAGCCCGCGCAGCTCCCCCACGGTGGCGGCAAGCGCGGCGTCGCGCGCCACGTGGGTGACGATGACCAGCTCGGCGTCGCCGGAGCCGGCCGGGCCGTCCGCCGAGCCCTGCCGGACGGTGGCGATGGAGACGTCGTGCCGGGCGAACACCCCGGCCACCGCCGCCAGCACGCCGGGACGGTCGGCCACGTCGAGGCTGATGTGGTAGCGCGTCAGGGCCTCCCCCATCGGCCGCACCGCGAGGTCCGCGTACGCCGACTCGCTGGGCGCGCGCACCCCGGCGAGCCGGTTGCGGGCCACCGCCACCACGTCGCCGAGCACGGCGCTGGCGGTCGGCGCGCCGCCCGCGCCCCGGCCGTAGAACATGAGCTGCCCGGCCGCCTCGGCCTCGACGAAGACCGCGTTGAACGCGTCGCCGACACTGGCCAGCGGGTGGGTCAGGGGGATCATCGCCGGGTGCACCCGCACGCTGACCGTCTCCCGGCCGGCGGCGTCGCGGCCCCGGGCGGCGATGCAGAGCAGCTTGATCGTGCAGCCCATCGCCTTGGCGCTGGCGACGTCGGCCGCGGTGACCTCGGTGATCCCCTCGCGGTGCACGTCGGCGGCGGTGACCCGGGTGTGGAACGCCAGCGAGGCGAGGATGGCCGCCTTGGCCGCCGCGTCGAAGCCCTCCACGTCGGCCGTCGGGTCGGCCTCCGCGTAGCCCAGCTCGGTGGCCTCCTCCAGGGCCTCGGCGAAACCGGCACCGGTGGCGTCCATGGCGGAGAGGATGAAGTTGGTGGTGCCGTTGACGATGCCGGTGACCCGGTTGACCCGGTCGCCGTGCAGCGAGTCGCGCAGCGGGCGCAGTAGCGGGATGGCCCCGGCGACCGACGCCTCGTAGTAGAGGTCGGCACCGCCCTCGGCCGCCGCGTCGTGCAGGGCCGCGCCGTCCTCGGCGAGCAGCGCCTTGTTGGCGGTGACCACGCTCTTGCCGGCCCGCAGCGCCTCGACGAGCCAGCCCCGGGCCGGTTCGATCCCGCCGACGACCTCGATCACCACGTCGACGTCGTCCCGCTTGATCAGGCCGAGCGGGTCGGTGGTGAACAGCGCCTCGTCGACCGGCAGGCCGCCCCGGTCCCGGCCGAGCCGGCGCACGGCGATGCCGGCGATCTCCAGGGGGGCGCCGATGCGGGCCGCGAGGTCGGCCGACTGCTCGTGCAGCAGCCGTACCACCTCGCTGCCGACCGTTCCGCAGCCGAGCAGCGCCAAGCGCACAGGTGAGGTCATCCGACGTCCAATGCGAGCAGGTCCTCTTCCGTCTCCCGCCGGACGATCAGTCGCGCCCGGCCGGCGCGCACCGCCACCACCGCAGGGCGGGGCACGTGGTTGTAGTTGCTGGCCATGCTCCGGCAGTAGGCACCCGTCCCGGGCACCGCGACAAGATCTCCGGCCTGCACGTCAGCGGGCAGGAATTCATCCTTCACCACGATGTCCCCGGACTCACAGTGCTTTCCCACCACGCGGGCGAGCAGCGGCTCGGCGGCCGAGGCCCGGGAGGCCAGCGTCGCCGAGTACGACGCGTCGTAGAGCGCGGTGCGGATGTTGTCGCTCATCCCCCCGTCCACGCTCACGTACGTGCGGATGCCGTCGACGTCCTTGACCGTGCCGACCTCGTAGAGCGTGAACATCGCCGGGCCGACGATGGCCCGGCCGGGCTCGATGGACAGGCGCGGCACTGCCAGCCGCTCGGCGGCGCACTCCCCGTCGACGATCTTGCGCAGCCGCTTGGCCAGCTCCTGCGGGGTCGCCGGGTCGTCCTGCGTCGTGTACGCGATGCCGAAGCCGCCGCCGAGGTCCAGCTCGGGCAGCTCGACGCCCCGGGCGTCGCGGATCTGCGCCTGAAGGGCGAGCACCCGCCGGGCGGAGACCTCGAACCCGCTGGCGTCGAAGATCTGCGAGCCGATGTGCGAGTGCAGGCCGCGCAGGTCGAGCACGCCGGAGTCGATGACCTTGAACGCGGCGGCGGCAGCGGCCCCGCCGGCCAGGGAGAAGCCGAACTTCTGGTCCTCGTGGGCGGTGGCGATGAACTCGTGGGTGTGCGCCTCCACACCGACGGTGACCCGGATCAGCACGCCGGGGCGGACCCCGCGCTCGCGGGCCAGCGCGGTGAGCCGGTCGATCTCGGTGAACGAGTCGAGGACGATCCGCCCCACCCCCGCGTCCAGCGCCCGGGTCAGCTCCGCCACCGACTTGTTGTTGCCGTGGAAGCCGATCCGCTCCGCCGGCATCCCGGCCGACAGCGCGGTGGCCAGCTCGCCGCCGGTGCAGACGTCGAGGAACAGGCCCTCCTCGGCGATCATCCGCACCACGGCCCGGCACAGGAACGCCTTGCCCGCATAGTAGACGTCGGCGTCGGGAAATGCCGCCCGGAAGTCGCGGCAGCGCGAGCGCAGGTCGTCCTCGTCCAAGACGTACACCGGGGTGCCGAACTCGGCCGCGATCTCGCGGACGCCGAGCCCGCCGACGGCGAGCGCGCCGTCGGCCGCCCGGGTCACCGTGCGCGACCAGAGCTGCGGCACCAGGGCGTTGACGTCGACCGGGGTACGCAGCCACCCCGGCTCCCGGCTGCCGATGTCGCCGTGCATCGCGCCGGCCTCGTGTGCGCGCATCAGCGGTCTCCGCTTCGCGACTGCGGGGCTCGCAAGCTCACTCCTCGCGCTCGCATGTCACATCCTCTCGGGGGCGGACACGCCGAGCAGGCGCAGCCCGTTGGCGATCACCGTGCGGGTGGCGTCGTTGAGCCAGAGCCGGGCCCGGTTGCCGTCGCCGATCGGCTCGTCGCCGCGCGGCAGGATCCGGCAGGACGGCTCGTCGTAGAACCGGTGGTACGCCCCGGCCAGCTCCTCCAGGTACCGGGCCACCCGGTGCGGCTCGCGAAGCTCGGCGGCGGTGGCGACCACGGCGGGGAACCCGGCGAGCGCCTTGAGCAGGTCGTTCTCCTTGTCGTGGGCGAGCAGCTCGGGACGGAAATCCGCCCCGTCGCCACGGACCAGCCCGACCTCGGCGGCCTGCCGGCCCACGCTGGCGGTGCGGGCCGCGACGTACTGCACGTAGTAGACCGGGTTGTCGCGGCTGGCCCGGGTCCACAGCTCCACGTCGATGTCGATCGGCGAGTCGCTGGAGTAGCGGGCCAGCGCGTACCGGGCGGCGTCCACGCCGATCGCGTCGACCAGGTCCTCCAGGGTGACCACGGTGCCGGCCCGCTTGCTCATCCGCACCGGCTGCCCGTCACGGACCAGGTTGACGAGCTGGCCGATGAGGATCTCCAGGTTGACGGCGGGGTCGTCGCCGAAGCAGGCGGACATCGCCTTCATCCGGCCGATGTAGCCGTGGTGGTCGGCGCCCAGCATGATCACCACGCGGTCGAAGCCGCGCTCGCGCTTGTCGAGGTAGTACGCGCAGTCGGCGGCGAAGTACGTCCACTCGCCGTTGGACTTGCGCAGCACCCGGTCCTTGTCGTCGCCGAAGTCGGTGGTGCGCAGCCAGGTGGCCCCGTCGGCCTCGTAGAGGTGGCCCTGCTCGCGCAGCCGGGTCAGGGCGTGGTCCAGCTCGCCCCGGTCGTGCAGGTCCTTCTCGTTGAAGTAGGTGTCGAACTCCACCCCGAAGTCGCGCAGCGAGGACTTGATCTCCTCGAACATCAGCTGCACGCCCTCGACCCGGAACACCTCCTGCGCGACGGCGTCGCCCAGCTCCAGCACGTCGGGCCGGCGGCTGCGGACATCGGTGGCGATCTCCGCGATGTACGCGCCGCCGTAGCCGTCCTCGGGGGCGGGCTCGCCCTTCGCGGCGGCCAGCAGGGACCGGGCGAACCGGTCGATCTGGGAGCCGGCGTCGTTGAAGTAGTATTCCGTGCCCACGTCGGCGCCGGTGGCACGCAGCAGCCGGCTCAGCGCGTCGCCGACGGCGGCCCAGCGGACCCCGCCGATGTGCACCGGGCCGGTCGGGTTGGCCGAGACGAACTCCAGGTTGATCTTCTGGCCGGCGAGGGCCGCGCCGTTGCCGTACGCCGGGCCGGCCTCGACGATCGACCGGGCGAGCTGGCCGGCGGCGGCGGCGTCGAGCCGGATGTTGAGGAAGCCCGGCCCGGCGATCTCCACCGACTTGACCCCGGGGGCCCGGCCGAGCTGCTCGGCCAGCGCCGTGGCCAGCTCGCGCGGCGGCACGCCCACCTTCTTGCTCAGCTGGAGGGCGAGCGTCGAGGCGTAGTCGCCGTGCTCCGGGTTGCGCGGTCGCTCGACGGCGGTGCGCCCCGGGAGCGCGGAGCTGTCCAGGCCCCGGTCGGCGAAGACTGCGTGGGCTGCGGAGAGGACGACCTCAGCCAGTTCTGCGGGAGTCACCGAACCATGTTATCGGGGGTAGACTCGGTCACTCGGCGGCGACCCTGCGCGTGAACTCCGACCCGCCACCCACTCTGACCGACCGACCTGACGAGGCACGATGAGCATCAGCACCCCGGGCGGCCCGGAACGCCGTCCGACCGTGGTCACCACCGGCAAGAAGCCGGCGGCGGGCCGGCCGGCGCCCGGCGCCAAGGCCGGGGCCGGCAAGTCGACCGGCGACGCCCCACGCCCCGCCGCGGGTGGCAAGGGCAAGGGCCCCCGCAAGCCGATCGCACCGGTGAAGGTGAGCCAGGGCCGTTCGTGGGGCCCGATCGCGCTGTTCACCGCAGTCGGCGTGCTCGCCGTCGGCATCATCGGCTTCGGCGCCTGGTCGACGTTCCAGGGCTCGAAGCCGTGGGAGGACCGGGCCGCCGACATCAGCGGCATCGTCAACTTCCGCAAGTCCGACCCGGAGCTGGTCAAGGGCAGCAACCACCAGCAGGGCTCGGTCAAGTACGCGCAGTCCCCGCCGGTGGCCGGCCCGCACAACGCGACCTGGCAGAACTGCATGGGCAACATCTACGACGCCCCGATCGCCAACGAGCACGCGGTGCACAGCCTGGAGCACGGCGCGGTGTGGATCACCTACCGCCCGGACCTGCCGGCCGACCAGGTGGCCACGCTCAAGAGCAAGGTCGAGGGCCAGGAGAAGCTGATGCTCAGCCCGTTCGAGGGGCAGGACAAGCCGGTCTCCCTCCAGGCCTGGGGCTACCAGCTCAAGGTCGACGACGCCGACGACAGCCGGATCGACGAGTTCATCAGGACGCTGCGGGTGAACGCCTCGATCGAGGGCCCCACCGCCAACTGCGGCGAGCCGGGCATCACCGCCACCGGCACCACGCCGCGTGACGGCACCCCGATGCCCACCCAGTGATCCGGGACAGACACCGCCGAGGACGAGGACGCCGATGACCGCACCCACGACGACGGAACCCGACACGGCCGAGGTCCCGGCGACCGGGGACGACGGCGGGACGACGACCGCGCGCCGACGCTTCGGCACCCTCGCCGTCGCCGCCGCCGTCGTGGTCGGCCTCCTCCTCGGGTACGCGGGCGGCCTGCTCACGCCGGGGCTCACCCGCCCGGGTGACGCCTCAGCGGAGGCGGGCTTCGCCCGGGACATGACCACCCACCACGCCCAGGCGGTGGAGATGGGGCTGATCGCGTTCCAGCAGGGCGCCGACTCCGAGGTGGTCAGCGTCGGTGGTGACATCGCCACCGGCCAGCAGGGCGAGATCGGCACCATGCAGACGTGGCTGCGCTCCTGGGGCCTCGACCCGACGGGGTCGCAACCCCGGATGGCGTGGATGCCCGACGGCGCGGCGCTGATCAAGAACGGCCTGATGCCGGGGATGGCCACCCCGGAGCAGATGGCGAAGCTGCGGGGGACCCCCCAGGGCCGGGAGAAGGACGTCCTGTTCCTGGAGCTGATGATCCAGCACCACCTGGGCGGCGTCCACATGATCGACGGCATCCTGGACGCCAGCGACGATCCCGAGGTCGTGCGGGTGGCCCAGACGATGAAGAACACGCAGCAGACCGACCTCACCAACCTCACGGCCGCGCGCGACCGGCTCGCGAAGGGCTGACCCGCCGGGGCCACTGCACCGGAAGGCCCGCGCCCCGCCGACCTGGCGACGGCGCGGGCCTTTCCCGTACCCGCCGACGAGTCATGTCCGTTTAGAAGCCATCCGACCCTTTGGGAAGCTTGAGAGAGTTTTCTACCCACATATCGTGACCAGTTGCGATTCGGGCTCGTTGCGCAGGACGTGGGGGTTGCACTCAGAGACGCACGGCGCTCGGTCACCAGCTGGTGCCGACGCCACACCATCGGCGGTGACGGGACGGTGGCAGCCGTCCGTCGCGGACAGCGGCAGGGCGAGCCGGGAGCCCTCAGCCGCGAACAGGAACTGGAGCTGATCGACGTCCTGCGCGGCGTCCACCCCGACGAGTTCGGCCTGGACGAGGAGCTGTGGACGCGGCAGAGCCTCACCACGCTCGTCCAGCGCCGCTTCGACCCACGGGCCGACGCGGGCGCCGTCGGGGCGTACCTGCGGGCCTGGGGGTTGGGTCCACGCGAGCCACGCGAGCGCGCCTGCGGGCTCTGCGTCGGCGCGGTCGAGCGCTGGGTACGCCTGGAGTACCCGGCGATCATCCGGGCCGCCCAGGAACACCTCGCCGAGGTCTACTGGCTCGGCCGGGTACGGCTGCGCGGCACGATGCCGGCCGCCGATGTGATCTCCGCCGTGTCGTCCCGGGGCCGGGTCCGCTTCATGATCACCACGCCGTCGGTCGACCCGCCACTGCCCCGCGACTTCGTGCTGCGGCTCAGCGGGGCCGAGGAGAACCCGGTGCACCTCATCGTCGACGGCTCCTGGCCGAAGAACGAGTGGCCGCGCCGGCTGCCCCGGCGGATCGCGCTGCACCCGCTGCCCAGCTGCGGCCGGGCGATCGCGGCCTGACCCGCCGGGACCGGATACCGATTCGGCGTTCGGTGGGGACGTTTGCTAGTCTTCTCCCGTCGCTGAGCCCCCGTAGCTCAGGGGATAGAGCACCGCCCTCCGGAGGCGGGGGCGCAGGTTCGAATCCTGCCGGGGGCACTAGAGCCGACCAACACGAAAGGCCGCTGACCAGGGCGAACCCGGTCAGCGGCCTTATCGCCGTTCAGGCTGCGTTCGGCCTCACCGCCATTCCCACCAGGCGGGAGATGTCCTGCACCTCTGTCACACTTCCCCCTGTCGAGGACTCTCACTGTCCTGTCGGCTGTCCCCGGCCGGCCCCGACGTGGAGGAGCAGACATGACCAACGAGATCCAGGTCTTCCGGGCGACCATCGACCCGGCGAACGTCTCCCGGCTGTTGGAGATCAGGCCGGCGGCGCTCGCGCAGGCCCAGGCGGCGTGCCCGGTGCTGGTCCGCGCCGAGCTGGTCCGGCTCGACGAGCAAACCTGGCTGGACATCCTGACCTGGAGCGAGCCGGGCGGGGCGGCCAAGCTGATGGCGGTCGCCGGTGAGCTGCCACTGCTCGGCGAGATGCACTCGCTGCTGGGTGAGGTGCTGTCGGTGGACACCGGCGAGCTGGCCCACACCACCGACCTGACCGAGGCCCGGCAACCGTGACCGAGGTGCCCCTCAACGACCTGGCCGCCGCCGCGATCGACGGCGACCGGGTCGCGTTGACCGAGCTGGTACGGCGGGTGCAACACCCGCTGTACCAGCTTGCGTTGCAGTTCCTCGGCCACCCGCAGGATGCCCAGGACGCCACCCAGGAGATCCTCGTCCGCCTCGTCACGCGGTTGGCCACCTTCGAGGGGCGGGCCCAGTTCATGACCTGGGCTTACACGGTGGCCACCCGGGAGCTGCTGCGCACCCGCAAACGCCTCGTGGAGTCCTCCGTCCGGGGTGCGGCGCCGTTCGCCGAACTGCTCGACCGGGGCCTCGCGGCCCGCGACTTCACCACCGACGCCGCCGAGTACCGGCTGCTGTGCGAGGAGGTACGGATCAGCTGCACCTACGGCATGCTGCTGTGCCTGAGTCGACCGTTGCGGGCGGCGTATCTCCTCGGGGACGTGCTCGGCCTGACCGACATCGAGGGCGCCTCGATCTGCGACGTTACCCCGGCCGCGTTCCGGCAACGGTTGTCCCGCGCCCGGCGCACCATCCGGCACGTCGTCGACAACCGCTGCGGGCTGGTCGACCCGGCCAATCCGTGCCGCTGCGGCCGGCAGATCCAGTCCGCGCTCGACGTCGGCTACCTCGACCGTGACCGGCTCGCCCTCGCGGAACACCCGCGCCGCCCCGGCGACAGCCTCGAACGCCGCCGGCTCGACACGGTCGCCGACCAGATCGACTCCGCCGTCGCCATCGGCGAGCTCTACCGCGCCGACCGGTTCGCCGCACCGGATGAGGTGTGGGTCCAGCTCCAGCGGGCCTGCCCGGCCCTGTTCACCGACCAGTCGAGAGTTGACCATGGCTGACTTCAAGGACGAGATCTCACCGGCCATGGTCACCGCCCTGGCCGGTGAGCTGCACCGCGCCTGGGACGGCTTCCCCACCACGGCGTTCACTGCCGACGCCGCCGGGCTCGCCCCACTGGCGCTGCTGGCCCGCGTACGTCACGTCGCCGCCGCCCTGGGCCGGGCCATGCCCGGCGACTTCGCCGCCGCCGCGACGGTGCTGCACCGGGCGCTGGACTCGGCGAGCTTCACCGGCTGGATGACCCTGCCGTGCGGCTACTACGTCGCCGAGTACGGCCTCGACGCCCCCGACGTGGCGCTGCCCGCGCTGGCCGCGCTGTCGCCGCGGTTCTCCAGCGAAGGGCCGATCCGGTACTTCATCGAGCGCCATCCCCGGGCGACCTTCGACCAGTTGCGCCGCTGGGCCGCCGACCCGGACGAACACCTGCGGCGGCTGGTCTCCGAGGGCACCCGCCCGCGACTGCCCTGGGCGCCGCAGCTGCGCGGCCTCGTCGCTGACCCCACCCCCGCCGTGGCGCTGCTCGACCGGCTGCACGACGACCCGTCCGAGTACGTGCGTCGCTCGGTCGCGAACCACCTCAACGACATCAGCAGGGACCACCCCGACCTAGCCGTGTCCATCGCCCGCCGCTGGGCAGGCACCGGCGGCGACCGGACCGCCTGGGTGATCCGGCACGGCCTGCGCACCCTGGCCAAGCAGGGCCACCCCGGCGCGTTACGGCTGCTCGGCTACGACCTCGACATCCCCGTCACCCTCACCGGTCTGACCGTCACCCCGGCCAGCGTGCCGATCGGCGGCGAGGTCACCATCGCGTTCACCCTCGTCGCCGACACCACCGCCCGGGCCGTCGTGGACTACGCCGTCCATCACGCCGGTGTCCGTGGCACCCGCGCGCCGAAGGTGTTCAAACTGACCACCGTCACCCTCCAGGGCGGCCGGGCGCGGTCCGTCAGCCGCCGGCACCCGTTCCGGGAGGTCAGCGTCCGCCGGCTCCACCCCGGTCAGCACCGCATCGACATCCAGATCAACGGCCGCATCCTCGGCAGCACCGAGGTACGGCTGACCGGGCCGGGCGAGTAGCTGCTCGCAGGCTCGTCAGCCTCGGGCCGACGCCGGCCGGGGTGGGGCCGGCCACCGCCGACCCCACCCGCGCCGGCGGCTAGAAGCGGGCGCCCACGTCGGCGCCGTTGGACGGGCGCAGGAAGTTCGAGGACGGGATCGAGCCGTCGGCGGTGCGCGGCCCGGTGATCGTGCTCGGGTCGGTGCTGGCCAGCGACCAGGTGCCGCCGATGTTCCACGAGTTGCCGCTGCCGGTGGAGGTCGAGCCCAGCGACACGGCGGTGCCGTTGGCCACCGCGAGGTTCCTGGTCAGCGTGCTGCTGGACCGGTTGAAGTTGAAGCCGGTCCCGGGGTTGTCCCACGCGGTGCAGCGGTCGATCGTGTGCCGGCCGGGGTTGTTGTTGTCGATGACGCCGCCGACCGCGTTGTCCCACGTCATGCTGTTGCGCACGGTGTGGTTGGCGGCCACGCCGTTGCCGCCCAGCTTGAAACCGTTGCCGTCGCCGGTGAAGTCGGGCAGGTTCCAGCGGTTGAAGCCGTTGCCCCAGGCCAGGCTGTTCTCCAGCAGGATGGGCGACTCGAACATCCAGAAGTCCAGGCCGTCGTCGGAGTTGTTCCACAGCCGGGCGCCGCGCACCACGTTGCCGGTGCCTGAGCCCTCCTTGATGGCCAGGCCGTCGGCGCTCTCCCCGTTCTTACGGGGGTCACGGTTGCCGTACGAGTCCAGGTTGACGACCTGGTTGTTGCTCGACGCGCCCTGGATCTGGATGCCGGACTCGTAGTTGTCCCGGGTCACCAGGCGCTCGAAGACGCTGTTGTTGACGTCGAGCGCGAACACCGCGTACGGGCCGTGGATGATCTCCAGCCCGACCAGCCGCCACCAGTCGCCCTCGATGTGGACGGCGCCCCGCTCGGCACGGGGGATGCTGCCGCCCACCGGCGCCGGGGTGTGCGGCATGTTCTCGCCGTCGATGACGACCCGCTCGTTGTCGTAGTTGCGCATCGTGATCGGCTGGCTGGACGTACCGTTCTTGAGCAGCTGGATGTTGGTGCCCGGCGCGTAGGTCCCGCCGCGCAGGAAGACGGTGTGGCCGGGCTGGGCGAGGTCGACCGCGCGCTGGATGCTGCGCAGCGGGGCGCTCAGCGTGCCCGGGTTGTCGTCGTCGCCGTTGGTGGCCACGTAGAGCGCGTTCGTCGCCGGGGGCGGCGTGGTCGTGCCCGCGTCGACGTCGAGGTGGTCCACGTTGGGCAGGCCGGCCGGGACGGTCGGGTTGAGCCGGATGGTGTTGCTGCCTGCGGTCACGCTCACCGACACCGTCCTGGTCACCCAGGTGCTCCAGGCGCCGGTGCCCTCGAACGCGACGTTCTGCACGGTCGAGCCGTTGACGATCAGGTCCGCCGACCGGGCCGCCGTCGTGCCGTTGGCGAACCGGATCTGCAGCGTCGCCGCGCCCGCGGCGGCGGCGTTCACCGTGAACTGGGCGTACGCGCCTATGGCGTTGGTGGCGTTGCAGAAGCCGCTGCCGGAGTAGCCGGCCCAGTCCGCGTCGATTGTGCCGGTGCACACCGCCGGCGAGGTCTCGGCCTCGTATCGGACGGGGGCGGCCTGCGCCGCTTGGGGAAGCACGACGAACGCGCCGGCCAGCAGGCCGGTCGCGGCGATCATGGAGCTGAGGTGCATGGGGGTCTCCAGGGATCGGACGGGTCGCAGGACGGGGTGCCCGTGGATGGCCGCGCCGGCGTCGCCCGGAGACACCAGCTTCGGAAAGCGCTTTCCAAATCGAGGATGTCAAAGCGAATCGATGAAAGCAAGACTCCCCGCGCGACCCGCAGCGCCCCCGCGACCCGCCCGCCCGGCGGCTACGGTGACTGCGCGGCGCGGCGGGCCCGCGCCCGGCGCCGCCCCTCGTGCATCGCCTGCACCCGGGCGGCCGGGATGTCCCTCCCCTGCTCGACCAGGTCGGCGGGGAGGCGCTGCGGCGGCGGCAGCAGCCCCGCCCACGGGTCGCGGTCGGCGACCAGCGCGGGAACGGTCCGCACGGTGAAATCGGCGGGGGCGACCGCGCCGAGGTCGTCCCACCCCACGGGGTACGACACGGGCAGCCCTGGGCGCAGCCGAGGACTGTAGGCGGCCACCAGGCTCGCCCCGCCCGCCCGGGTCGAGTCGACGAACACCCGGCCGCCCCGGTCCTCGCGAATGAACGCGGTGGTGGCCAGCGCCGGGTCGAGCCGCTCGGCCCGGACCGCCAGGGCGCGGGTGGCGGCGGCGGCCTCCTCGGCGCTTGTCGCCTCGTCGACCGGGACGAGGACGTGCAGTCCCTTCGCCCCGCTGGTCTTGACCGCCCCGGCGAGCCCGGCGTCGGCGAGCGCCTGCCGGACCAGCCGGGCGGCGGCCACGGCCACGCCGAAGGCCGCCCCCTCCGGCGGGTCCAGGTCCAGCACCAGGTGGGTCGGGTGCCCCGGGCGGTCGACCGTGGCCAGGGTCGGGTGATACTCCACCGCGCGCTGGTTGGCGAACCACAGCAGCGTCCGCCGGTCGTCGCAGAGGGCGTACGACACGTCGCGGTGGGACGCCTCGGCCCAGACCGACGTGCGGCGTACCCAGTCCGGGGTGTACTTCGGCAGGTTCTTCTGCATGAACGGCGGCTGCCCACGCAGCACCCGCACCACCGACAGCGGCCGCCCTCTCAGCCACGGGAGCAGCCGCTCGTGGACGGCGTCGAGGTAGTCGACCAGGTCCCGCTTGCTCGCCCCGGCGTCGGGGGCGAGCGGTTGGTCGAGGTTGGTCAGCGACACCCCGGCCCGGGCCTGCTCCGCTCTGCTCATCACCCCACCCTCGCGCCCCGCCCGCCGGGAGGCAACCGGAACGGGTCCGCCGGGTTGGTCGGCGGTTAGGAAGGGGCCCTTCCTATACCGAAAGCGTCAACAGGGGGCCCTTCCTTAGGCGTACGGGTTGGTGCCGGAGCGGACGGCGTCGAGCAGGCCGGCGATCCGCGCCTGGCTGACCCGGTACGGGCCGGGACCGAAGCTGACCCGGGCCACGCCCAGCCCGGCCAACTCGGCCAGGCTCGGCCCGCCGGGCTTGAAGCCGACGTTCACCGGGGCCTCCGCGCCGGACACGAACTCCGCGATCCGGTCCGGATCGGCGAGGAAGATCGGGTAGACGCAGTCCGCGCCGGCGGCACGGTAGAGCCGCCCCCGGCGGATCGCCTCGGCGGTACGCCCGGCCGCGTCGCCGGCCTCGCGCAGGTAGAGGTCGATGCGGGCGTTGAGCACCAGCGGCACGCCGGCCGCGTCGGCCGCCGCCCGCACGGCGGCCAGCAGGTCGGCCTGCTCCTCCGCGTCGTACAACGCGCCGGTGCGCGGATCGGAGTCCTCCAGGTTGCACCCGACGACCCCGGCGGCGAGCATCCGCTCGACCAGTTCGGTGGGGCTCAAGCCGTACCCCCGTTCCAGGTCGGCGGTGACCGGGACGGGCACGGCGCGCACGATCCGGGCGACAGCGGCGAACACCTCCTCGACCGGGGTGGCCTCGCCGTCGGCGTACCCGAGGGACTCGGCGACGGCGGCGCTGCTGGTGGCGACGGCCGCGAAGCCGGCCGCGGCGACGGCCCGGGCGGAGCCGGCGTCCCAGGCGTTGGGCAGCACCAGCGGGTCGCCGGACTTGTGCAGGGCGCGCAGCGCGTCCGCGCGCTCGACGGAGGTCGATGGGTTCTCGGTCATCCCCGCATCATGACAGCCCCGGGGGCGGACCCGGTTCTTCGAGATGGCCGTGTCGTCGTCGCGGCGGCGTGGCAGTTCGCTGTGGCCAACGCCACCCGATTTCTCTGACCGATCGGTCAGGGTCTGACCGATCGGTCAGGCATGCTGGTGGCCAGGAGGTGGCCGGATGGCACGGGCGGTACCCGAGACACACGCCGAGATCCTGGCGGCGGCAGGGCGGCGGTTCGCCGTGACCGGATACAAGGGCACCTCGTTGCAGGACATCGCCCGTGAGGTCGGCGTCTCGAAGGCCACCGTGCTCTACCACTTCGCCAACAAGGAGGCCCTGCTCAGCAAGCTGATGGCCCCGGAGCTGGCGGCGGTGGCAGAGCTGGACGAGCGGATCGCCGGGCTGCGCGGCGGCCAAGCCCAGCGCGTCGCCGCCGAGGGCTTCGTCGACCTCGCGGTGCGCTTCCGCCGACAGATCGCGCTGCTGCGCGGCGAGTTCCCCGTGCTGCTCCAGCAGCCGGCCTTCGTGCACGTGCAGCAGATCTCCGAACGGCTCATCGCGGCGTTCGCCGGCCACTCGCCCCACCCGGCGGCCCGGATCGCGGCCCTGGTCGTGCTCGCCGGGATCGCCGAGACCTGCGGCGAGTTCGACGACCTCGGCGACGACGAGCTGCGCGACGCCCTGCTCGGCCTCGTCCGGCGCGCGCTGGTGCCCCCCGACTGACCCCACCACCGTCCAGTCGGCCCACGACTCCACCCATGACGACTCCACCCACACGATCGAGGACAAGGATCTGATGGCGACCCTGTTGTACCGGCTCGGCCGGGCGTCACTGCGCCACCGACGGCTCGTCGCCGTCGTCTGGCTCGTCGTACTCGTCGGCCTCGGCCTCGCCGCGGCGACGCTGCGCGGCCCGACGGCGAGCAACTTCACCATGCCCGGCACCGAGTCCCAGCGCGCGATCGACCTGCTCGCCGAGCGGTTCCCGGCGGCCAGCGGCGCCACCGGCACCATTGCCGTGAAGGCACCGGCGGACGGCCAACTCGCCACGCCCGAGGGGCAGACCCTGGTCAAGCAGGTGACCCAGGAGGCGGCCACCCTGCCCGGGGTGGTCGGCGCGGTCGACCCCTACAAGTCCCAGGCGATCTCCCCCAACGGCCGGTACGCGCTGATCCAGGTGCAGTTCGCCGGCCGCGCCGATGACGTCACCGACTCCCAGCGCGACGCGTACGAGAAGGTGGGCGCGCAGGCCGAGGCGCAGGGGTGGCAGATCGCCCCGGGCGGCGAGGTGCTCGGCGGCGAGCCGGAGGTCGGCTCCACCGAGGCGCTGGGCGTCCTGGTGGCGGCGATCGTCCTGGTCATCACGTTCGGGTCGCTGGTCGCGGCCGGGATGACCATGCTCAACGCGCTGATCGGCGTCGGCGTCGGCATGGCCGGCCTGTTCGCGCTCTCCGGCGTCATCGAGCTGACCAGCACCGCGCCGATCCTGGCCCTGATGCTCGGCCTCGCGGTCGGCATCGACTACTCGCTGTTCATCACCTCCCGCCACCGGCAGCACCTGATCGAGGGGCTGTCCCCGGAGGAGGCGGTCGGCCGGGCCGTCGGCACCGCCGGCTCCGCCGTGGTCTTCGCGGGTGCCACCGTGGTCATCGCGCTCGCCGGCCTCGCCGTGGTGGACATCCCGTTCCTCACCGTCATGGGCCTCGCCGCCGCCGGCACGGTGACCGTCGCCGTGCTGGTCGCCATCACCCTCGCCCCCGCGCTGCTCGGCTTCGCCGGCAACCGGGTACTCCCCCGCCGGCTGCGCCGGGCCGGAAGCGCCACGGGCGCCGCGCCCACGAACGGAACGGCACCGGCCGAGGACCGAACCGGGACGGCATCCGCCGAGCACCGAACCGTGGCACCGACCGAGGACCGGTCCGGTTTCGGCTTCCGCTGGGCCGGCCTGGTCACCCGGCTGCGCGTACCGGTGATCCTGGTGGCTCTGCTCGGCCTGGGCCTGCTCGCGGTGCCCGCCCCCGACATGCGGCTGGCCCTGCCGGACGCCAGCGCCGCCGCGGCGGGCTCGCCGGCCCGGGTGAACAACGACCTGGTCCGGGAGGGCTTCGGCCCCGGCTTCACCGGCCGCCTCGCGGTGGTCGTCACGTCCGACTCCCCGCAGGCCACCGCCGCCGCGGCCCCGCAGGTCGCCCAGCTGGTCCAGGCCACGGACGGGGTGCTCGCGGTGGCCCCGCCGCAGACCGACCCGACCGGGCGGACCGCGCTGCTCGGGGTGATCCCCCGCAGCGGACCGACCGACGAGGCCACCGAGCAGCTGGTGCACGACATCCGTCGCCAGGTCGCCGGCGTCGCCGGCGCGGACGTGCTGCTGACCGGCGCGACCGCGATCGGCATCGACGTGTCGGAGAAGCTCTCCGACGCTTTGCCGGTCTACCTGCTGCTGGTCGTCGGCCTGTCGATCCTGCTGCTGATGCTGGTGTTCCGGTCGATCCTGGTGCCGGTCAAGGCGGCGCTGGGCTTCCTGCTCACGGTCGCCGCCACGTTCGGCATCACGGTGGCGGTGTTCCAGCAGGGAACGCTGGCCGGCCTGGTCGGCCTGGACACCCCCGGCCCGCTGGTCAGCTTCCTGCCGATCCTGCTCATCGGCATCCTGTTCGGCCTGGCCATGGACTACGAGGTCTTCCTGGTCTCCCGGATGCGGGAGGACTACGTGCACGGCGACACCGCGCACCAGGCCACGATCAACGGCATGGGCCACGGCGCGCGCGTCGTCACCGCCGCCGCGCTCATCATGATCTCGGTCTTCGGCGGCTTCGTCTTCCTCGACGACCCGGTGATCAAGTTGATGGGCTTCGCGCTCGCCGCCGGCGTCGCGATCGACGCCTTCGTGGTCCGGATGACCATCGTGCCGGCGGTGATGTCGCTGCTCAACAAGGCGGCGTGGTGGATCCCGCGCTGGCTGGACAAGGTCCTGCCCAACGTGGACATCGAGGGCGAGGGCCTGCGCGCCCACCTGGCCGACAAGGACCCGGCCGCCGGGTGAGAGGTGCAAGGAGGGGCCCCCTGTTAACGCATTCTGTTGTACAGGGGGCCCCGCCTAACAGCGCCTGATCCGCTGGGCGTCGGTGCTCAGGCCAGCGTGCTCAGCGCCTCGGTCAGCTCCGCCGGGGACGAGAACGCCTCCGCCGGCAGCGCGTGCAACATCTGCAACAGCTCGGTGCTGGCCCCGTTCTCCTGCCCCCAGCGGACCAGGTCCTCCCGGGAGACCGGGTAGTCGAGCCCCGCCAGGTACTCCTGCAACTCCACCCCACTGACGGTCATGTCGGCCGGCTACCCGTTCGGCCCGTCTCCATGCCCCGCGCGGCCCCGCCCGGGCGCCGCGGCGGGCGGTTTGTCCCGGCGGGGGCCGGGTAGCCGCAGACATGCTGGTACAGCGGCTCGGCGCGCCGAGCGACTTCGATCCCCTGCTGGATCGGATCCGGGGTGCCCGGATCGTCATGATCGGCGAGGCGACGCACGGCACCCACGACTACTACCGCCTCCGCGAGCAGCTCACCCGGCGGCTCGTCGCCGAGCACGGCTTCCGCTTCGTCGCCGTCGAGGGGGACTGGCCGGACTGCGAGCGCGTACACCGGTCGGTCACCGCCGCCCCCGGCGGACTCGCCGACCCGCAGGTCGCGCTGGAGCGCTTCAACCGCTGGCCGACCTGGATGTGGTCGAACGCCGAGGTGGCGCGCTTCTGTCGCTGGCTGCGCGCCTGGAACCAGGAGCAACCGGGGGAGCAACGCGCCGGCTTCCACGGCCTGGACGTCTACAGCCTCTGGGAGTCCATGCAGGCGATCTTCGACTACCTGGGCGAGGAGGAGCCGGCCTCGCTGGAGGCCGCGCAGGAGGCGTACCGGTGCTTCGAGCCGTACGGCCGGCGGATCGAGGAGTACGGAGCCGCCAGCCGGTTCGTCTCGGCCCGCTGCGAGGAGGAGGTGGTACGGCTGTTGGCGCGTACCCGGGAACAGGCCGCCACGGACGGCCCGGACCGCTTCTCGGCCTGGCAGAACGCGGAGGTGGTGGCCGGCGCGGAGCGCTACTACCGCGCGATGATGGGCGGCGGCCCGCACTCCTGGAACGTCCGGGACATCCACATGGCGGACACGCTGGACCGGCTGCTGGACTTCCACGGCCCGGGCTCGCGGGGGGTCGTGTGGGCGCACAACACCCACGTCGGCGATGCCCGGGCCACCGACATGACCGCTGGCGGGATGATCAACCTCGGGCAGCTCGCCCGCGAGCGGCACGGCACGGACACCGTGGTGCTGATCGGCTTCGGCAGCTACCGGGGCACGGTCGTCGCCGCGCCACGCTGGGGCTCGCCGGCCGAGGAGATGGTGGTGCCGCCGGCCCGCCCCGGCTCCGTGGAGCGGCGGCTGCACGAGTTGCTGCCGGAGCGGGCGGTGCTGGTCTTCGGCGGCCCCGACCAGCCCGGCTGGGTCACCGAGGAGCACGATCACCGGGCGATCGGCGTCGTGTACGACCCGAGCTTCGAGTCGTGGGGCAACTACGTGCCGACCCGGCTGGGCGAGCGCTACGACGCGTTCGTCTGGTGCGACGAGACCCGGGCCGTGCGCCCGCTGCCGGCGCTCACCTCGTTCGGCGAGATGGAGACGTACCCGGCGGGGGTGTGACCCTCAGCGGAGCAGGCGGTGCAGGGTGATCCACTGTTCCGGCCAGACCTCGCCGGGCAGGGCATCCCGGTCGAGGCGTACCGCGCGCAGCGCCGCAGCCACCCGGGCACGGGGGCGGTGCCGGCTCAACGAGGCCGCGACGCCGCCGCCGACCCCGCCGAACCCGACCTCCACGAGCCGGCGGTACGCGGGCAGGTCGCCGGGCGGCAGCAGCGGCTCGGCGCGCCGGTCGAGGCGCAGGATGCCGGCGTCGACGCGGGGCACCGGGCGGAACGCGGTCCGGGGCACCGTGCCGGCGAGGGGCACGGACAGGCGGCCGGCGGGCAGCCGGCGGTGGGGCCTGTCCGGTCGGATGGGGACTCGGACGGCCCTCGGCGCGGGGGACGCGGGCGGCGTTCACCGCCCGGCGGCGATCAGGCGCGGGTGGCGTCCCGGCCGGCCGGGGCCGGACGCCGGACTCGCGGGCGGGCCACCAGCAGCGGGGCCCACGCGGCCGGCGAAGCGGCCACGTCGATCAGGGCGTGCGTGAACATGCGGGCAGAGTAGGCCGGGCGACCCCGCTCACGCGACCGATTTGCCGGCCACCCAGGCGCAACCCACCTCGGCCACCGGAGCGACGGCTACGACGTCCTGTGACGACCGGGATGCCGCACACAGCCGGCAGTGCGGTCTCAGTCGGGCACGGTGACGGTGCGGCCCTCGGCGCGGGCCGTCTCGGCGGCGGCGAGGACGACCACCACGTCGCGGCCGAACCGCACGTCGCACCGGTGGTCCCGGGTGCCGGCGTCGATCTCCTCCAGGAGCTGGTCGATCGCCACCCCGAACGCGGTCAGCGAGCTGCCGTCGCCGGGCGGGACCGGCTCGACGCCGCTGTCGCCGTAGAAGGCGAACTCGGTCGCGACGGCCTCGGGCGGGGCGTCGAGGGTCAGCGAGACGGTGCTCGTCGCCCCGCCGGAGTGGGTGAGCAGCAGGTGGACCAGGCCACGCGGGCCGTCCATCGCGGCGACCCGGGTCACCGGGCCGAGCACCGGCAGGATGATCGACAGGGCGTGCGGGCCGATGTCCCACAGCGCGCCCCGGTCGCGACGCCACTGGGAGCCGCCGTACGGGCTGCCGGGCTGGAAGATCGACCCGAAGCGGACCGCCTTGGCGGTGTGCCAGCCGCCCGCGGCGGCGGTCGAGGCGAGGAAGCCGGCGATGTTCGGCTGGAAGCGGCTGGTGAAGAAGACCACGGAGGCGACGCCGGACTGCGCGGCGGCGGCGACCACCCGGTCGGCGTCGGCGACGGTCAGCGCCAGCGGCTTGTCCAGCAGCAGGTGCCGGCCGGCCGTGGCGGCCCGGACGGAGATGTCGGCCTGGACGTCCGGCGGCAGCGCCACGGCGACCGCGTCGCAGGCGTCGAGCAGCGCGTCGACCTCGGTGAACGCGGGCACCCCGTGCCGGCGGGCCAGCTCGGCGGCGTGGTCGGGGTTGCGGCCCCAGACGCCGGCCAGCTCGGCGCGGGGGTGGGCGTCGATGCCCGCCGCGTGCGTCTCGGCCGCCCAGTGGCCGGTGCCGAACAAGCCGAACCGCAGCACGGTCCACCCCCGGTGTCCGTCGTCGGCGCCGGCGAGCCCGGAGCCGTGATCCACGCTAGCCCGCCCGCCCCGCCCGGCGCAGCCGACGCGTCGGGAACGGGTACTACGCCGGTTAGTAGGCTGTCCCGGT
This sequence comes from Micromonospora sp. NPDC057141, assembly GCF_042670805.1. Lineage (NCBI taxonomy): Bacteria > Bacillati > Actinomycetota > Actinomycetes > Micromonosporales > Micromonosporaceae > Micromonospora > Micromonospora sp. NPDC057141. The sequence continues at coordinate 29,971 of NZ_JBHUVA010000015.1, forward strand.
GACCGAGACTGCGACGCCGTTGGCGTCGATGACCAGCGCGGCGGCCGGCTCGCCGGTGGACGGGGTGCTGGCGACGGCGACGATCGTGCTGTCGCTCGTACTCGCCGGGTGGACGCTGGTGGCGGCGGTGCGCAACCGGCCGCCGGACCGGATGCAGCTCGCCGGCCTGGCCGTGCTGGAGCTGGCGCTGCTCGCGCTGGCCGTGGTGGCGCTGGTCGCGCTCGGCGGCGGCGAGCGGCCCGGCGAGCCGGGTGCGTTCTTCGGCTACCTGGTGACGCTGGTCTGCCTGCCGCCGCTGGCGTGGGTGCTGGCCCGGATGGAGCCGACCCGGTGGGGCTCGGCGATCGTCTGCGCGATCTGCCTGGTCACGCCGGTCGTGGTGGTCCGGCTCCAGCAGACCTGGGAGGTCGTCGGTGGTTGAGACCGAGGCGCCCCGACCGGCCACCAACACCGGGCCGGGCCGGCTGCTGATCGCCGTGTACCTGCTGTTCGCCATCGCCGCGACCTCCCGGGCGGGCCTCCAGATCGCCACGCGGTTCGCCGAGGCGCCGGTGGCGTACCTGCTGTCGGCGCTGGCCGCGCTGGTCTACATCGTGGCCGCCGTGGGGCTGGCCCGCGCCGGGCACGCGGGCCGGCGGGTCGCGCTGGCCTGCTGCTCGGTGGAGCTGGTCGGGGTGGTCGGCGTGGGCCTGCTCAGCCTCGCCGACCCGCAGCTGTTCCCCGACGAGACGGTCTGGTCGGGGTTCGGCAGCGGGTACGGGTACGTCCCGCTGGTGCTGCCGGTGCTCGGCCTGCTCTGGCTCTGGCGCACCCGTACCCGCCCCACCCCTCAGTCCTTCGGGCCGCCGGCCACGTAGACGACCTGGCCCGAGACGAAGGACGCGCCCTCGCTGGCCAGGAACGAGATGGTGTGCGCCACGTCCTCGGGACGGCCGACGCGGCGCACCGGGATCTCCGACTCGGCGTGCTTCTGGAAGGCCTCGAAGTCCACCTTCATCCGGGCGGTGGTGGCGGCGGTCATGTCGGTGACGATGAACCCGGGCGCGACCGCGTTGACGGTCACCCCGAACGGGCCCAGCTCGATGGCGAGGGTCTTGGTGAAGCCCTGCAGGCCCGCCTTCGCCGCCGCGTAGTTGGCCTGGCCCCGGTTGCCCAGCGCCGAGGTGCTGGAGAGGTTGACGATCCGGCCCCACTTCCGTGCGACCATGTGCTGCTGGGCGGCCTGGCTGAACAGGAACGCGCCGCGCAGGTGCACGCCCATCACGGTGTCCCAGTCGGCGTCGGTCATCTTGAACAGCAGGTTGTCGCGGAGCACCCCGGCGTTGTTGACCAGCACGGTGGGCGCGCCCAGCTCGGCGGCGACCCGCTCCACGGCGGCGGTGACCTGCGGCCGGTCGGCGACGTCCGCGCCGACGCCGACCGCCCGGCCGCCGGCCGCCACGATGGCGTCGACGGTGTCGGCGGTGGCCGCCTCGTCGATGTCGACCACGGCCACGGCCAGGCCGTCGGCGGCCAGCCGGCGCGCGGTGGCCGCCCCGATCCCCCGTGCGGCCCCGGTCACGATGGCGACCCGCTGCTCCTCCGACATGCCTACCTCCCGGTAACCTACGGCGACCCGGGGAGCGTAACCCACCCGCCGGCGGTCAGAACGCGGCGCTGCGGCAGAGCCGGATCCAGCGTCAGAACGCGTCGCCGCGGCACAGCCGGATCCAGCGGTAGCCGTGGCCCGACAGCTTCAGGGAGTCGAGCTTGCCCAGCTCGCCGTACCGGCGGTCGGCGAGGACGTCCATCGGCTGGTCCGCCTCGGCGGCGAGGCCACCCAGGTCGACCTCCACGTCGCCGGTGCCGAGGTTGTGCAGGAAGACCATCGTCCCGGTCGGACCGTCGGCCCGGTGCGCCAACACCCCGGCCGGCATCGGCACGTCGATGTGGGTGGTCGACCCGGAGCCGATCTCCGGGGCCTCGCGCAACGTCCGGATCATCCGCTCGAACCACGACAGCAGCGAGCGCGGGTCACCGCGCTGGGCGGTCACGTTGACCTTCTCGTACGAGTGGTCACCCGAGTCGATCACCGGGCGGACCAGCTTCTCCGGGTCCGCCGTGGAGAAGCCGGCGTTCGGCTTGAACGACCACTGCATCGGGGTACGGATCGCCTCCCGCCCCGGCAGCGACAGGTCCTCCCCCATGCCGATCTCCTCGCCGTAGCGCAGCACCGGCGTGCCGCGCAGCGAGAACTGCAGCGCGTACGCCAGCTCGACGCGGCGGCGGTCGTTGCCGAGCATCGGGGCGAGCCGGCGGCGGATGCCCCGGTCGTAGCTGCGCATGCGCTCCTCGGGACCGAACTCGGCGTACACCTGGTTGCGTTGCTCGGCGGTGAGCCGCGACAGGTCGATCTCGTCGTGGTTGCGCAGGAACGTGGCCCACTGGCCGCCGGCGGGCAGCGTCGGGGTGTCCCGCAGCGCCTACTGCACGTGCTGGCGCAGCTCGGTGAGGAACTCGAAGTCTTTCGGTGAGCTGGGGTTGCCCGGCTCGGTCAGCTCGATGATGAACGGCACGGCGTCCATCCGGAACCCGGAGACGCCCAGCTGGAGCCAGAACGACACGATCTTCCTGACCTCGGCGCGCACCTCCGGTTTGCGAAGTTGAGGTCCGGTTGGTACTTGTAGAACCGGTGGTAGTACCAGGCCTTCGCCGTGCGGTCGTAGCTCCACGTCTCGTCCTGCTCGCCCGGGAAGACCATGCCCTGGTGCCGGTCGGCGGGCTCGTGGTCGGCCCAGACGAACCAGTCCCGGTACGGCGAGTCGGGCGAGGAGCGGGCCGAGACGAACCACGGGTGCTGGTCGGAGGTGTGGTTGACCACCAGGTCGATGATCACCCAAATGCCCCGGTTCTGCGCCCGGTGCAGCAGCTCGGCGAAGTCGCCGAGGGTGCCGAAGCGCGGGTCCACGTTGTAGAAGTCGGTGACGTCGTAGCCGTCGTCCCGGTTGGGCGACGGGTGGATCGGGTGCAGCCACAGGCAGGTCACCCCGAGCCGGGCCAGGTAGTCCAGCCGGCCGATGAGGCCTCGGAGGTCACCGACCCCGTCGCCGTCGGAGTCCGCGTACGTGTCGATGTCGAGGCAGTAGACGACAGCCTCGGAGTACCACCTGTCACCCATGCCGGCGTACCTTCTCCGATTCGGCCCGGCGGCAAACGCGAGTACCACCCGCATCGCCGGGCGGTAGCCTGCCGGGCATGAGCATCGGATCGGGCACGGAGCCGCGCGACGTCGACTGGGCGGAGGGCGAGTGGCTGCACCAACCGGTGCGGACCGAACCGACGCCGGACGGCGGCCTGATCGTGGAACCGGCCGAGGGCAGCGACTTCTGGCGGCACACCAGCTACGGCTTCGTGCACGACAACGGCCCGGCCCTGCTCGCCCCGCTGCTCTCCGGCAGCGCCGTGGAGGTCGACTTCCGGTTCGACTTCGCCGAACAGTTCGACCAGGCCGGCGTGCTGGTCCGCGTCGACGAGCGCAACTGGGTCAAGGCCGGGGTGGAGGTCAGCGACGGCCAGCCGCAGGTCGGCGCCGTGGTCACCCGGGAGGTCTCCGACTGGTCGGTCGCCCCGGTTCCCGAGTGGTCGGGGCGGCAGGTGAGCGTACGGGTGAGCCGGGCCGGCGACGCGCTGACCATCCGGGCCCGGGCCGGCGACGAGCCGTGGCGGCTGGTCCGGGTCTCCCCGCTCGCCCCGGACGCCGAGGCGGCGGCCGGCCCGTTCTGCTGCGCGCCGCTGCGGAGCGGGCTGGCCGTCCGGTTCACCGGCTGGCGGCAGGGCCCGGCGGACGCGGCGCTGCACCCGGAGGACTGAGCGCCGCCGCGCTGGGTAAGACCTTTCGATCCCCCGGCGGAGCCCGATCCCCCGGCGGCTCCCCAGCGGCTCCCCGGCGGCTCCACGGAAGGAGACCCATGGCCCTCGCCCAGGACGTCGAACCGTCGCAGTTCATCGGGCTGACCGGCTGGGTGGCCGGCGTCATCGAGGCGCTGGGTGCGGTCGGGGTGGCCCTGCTGGTGGCCCTGGAGTGCGTCGTCCCGCCGATCCCGAGCGAGATCGTGCTGGCCATGGCCGGCTACCTCGCCTCGCAGGGCCGGTTCGACGTGGCGCTGATCGTCCTCGCCGCGACGGCCGGCTCGCTGGTCGGGGCGCTGGTCCTCTACTGGCTCGGCGCGGTGATCGGCGAGGCGCGGCTGAAGCGGTGGCTGGACCGCATCCCGCTGGTCGACCGGGCCGACCTGGAGCGGGCCGACCGCTGGTTCGAACGGCACGGCCGGGGGGCGGTGCTGGTCGGCCGGCTGGTGCCGGTGGTACGCAGCCTGGTGTCGGTGCCGGCCGGGGCGAACCGGATGCCGCTGGGCCAGTTCGTGCTGCTGACCACGCTGGGCAGCGGGGTGTGGAACGCGCTGATCGTGGGGGCCGGCTTCGCGCTCGGGTCCCGCTGGGAAGAGGTGGACCGCTACAGCAGCTGGTTCAACTACGCGATCTTCGCGGTCTTCGGGGTGATGGTCGTGAGCTGGGCGGCGAAGAAGGTGCGCCGCCGCCGCCGCGCGCGGCGCGACCGGCAGTCGGTGACCGCCGGCCGCTGACCGCGCGCGGGTCCGGTGTCGCAGTCCGGGCGGCCCGGTGTCGGGCAGCCCAGTAGCGGGCAGCTCAGTACCGGGCGGTGATGTTCGTGAACTCCCAGGTGTTCTGGGCGATGCCGGAGCAGTTGGCGACCACTCCCCCACCCGGGCACGGCCGGTCACGGTTGACCGCCCAGAACGTGAACCGGGACAGGCCGCGGGCCTTCGCCCAGTCGCGGATCTGCGTCCAGGTGGCGGGCGAGGTCAGCTCCTGCTGGTCGGAGAGGCCGTTCATGCCGGAGATGCCCATGTGCGCGTACGCGGTGGCGTCGGACCAGCCGAACGCGTTGCGCAGCGCGGTCTTCAGCCCCTCGGACGCGTTGACGGTGTTCTGGTACATGTTCGCGCCGCCGCCGAAGTCGAACGGCATGATCGTGAACGTGTCGATGTTCGCCCCGAGCGCCGCGGCCTGGTTGATCAGCCGGGTGCCGTAGTACGACGGCCCCGTGGTCGAGGTGCCGAACGTGACGATCGTCTTGATCCCCGGGTTGTTCTGCTTGACGATCTTCAGCGCGCCGAGGATGCGGTCCTGCACCGCCTCGTTCTCGAACTCGTCGCTGTTCTCGATGTCGATGTCGATGGCCTTGAGCCCGTACGCGTTGATGACCTGCTGGTACGCCCCGGCCAGGGCGCTGGCCGAGGAGCAGTTCGGGCCGAGCTTGTTGCCGCTCCAGCCGCCGAAGGACGGGATGACGTCGCCGCCGGCCGCCCGGATCGCGGCGATGGTGGCGGCGTGCGCGCCGCCGGTGAGCGGGCCGCTGCCGTCCCACGCCGGGGTGCAGCCGCCGCCGGAGAGGACGAACGCGATGGTGAACCACTTCACGCCGGTCGCCTGCATCACGGTGGCAGGGGCGGGCGGGTCACCCCAGCCCGGGTAGAGGTAGGGCGCGGCGGCCATCGGGCCGGTCCCGCCCGTGCAGCCGGTGGTGGTGGCGGCCACGGCTGGTGACTTCGCCGACTCGCCCGAGGAGTCGTACGCCGCGACGGTGTAGCTGTGCGCGGAGCAGGTGGCCAGCCCGGAGACCGTCGCCGAGGTGCCGGTGACGGTGGCCCGCACGGCGCTGCCCTCGTACACCCGGTAGCCGGTCACGCCGGAGACGGCGTTCCAGGACAGCGACACCGACGAGGCGGTGGTGCCGGCGACCCGCAGCCCACCCGGGGTGGCCGGGCCGGACGGGGTGCCGCCGCCGGTGCAGGAGCCGCCGTCGACGGTGCAGTTGGTCGGGTCGCCGGTGCCGGCGACGACGAAGCCGAACGTGGTGCTCGCCCCCGGGGCGAGGGTGCCGTTCCAGGACTTGTTGACGGCGGTGACGTGCTGGCCGGAGGTGGTCATCGTGGCGTCCCAGAAGGAGCCGAGGGTGGTGCCACCGGGCAGGTCGAACTGGACGTTCCAGGAGCTGATGCCGGCCGAGGTGTCGTTGGTGACGGTGAACTTCGCCTCGTATCCGCTGCTCCAGCTGGCGGTGCGGACGAACGCGGCGGTGGCCGCCGACGCGGCCGGCGGGGCCGCGAGGGTGGCCGCGACGACGGCGGCGGCGAGCGCGGCGGCGAACGTCGCCGCGCGGGGGGAGCGCAGTGTCGGGGCACGCAGTTTCACGGTGGCCTCCAGGGACCGGGGATGGGGGTGGGGTGGGGGGGTGGCGGGTCAGGGCAGGGTGGCGAGGTGCGGCTTGACGGTGCGGGCGAAGCCGTTGCCGTTGCTGACGTCCCAGTTGATCGACCAGGTCATCGCGCCCCGGATGCCCGGGTAGGTGCGCGGCGGGCGGAAGCTGCCGCAGTTGGTGCCCTTGGCCAGGCAGTCGAGGGCGGCGTTGACGACGCTCGGGGCGACGATGCCGCCACCGGCCGCGCCGGGCCCGGCGGGCAGGCCGAGGCCGACCTGGTCGGGGCGCAGCCCGGCCTCCAGTTGGATGCAGGCGAGCGCGACGATGAAGTTGACGCTGCCCTGGGGGTAGGCGGCGTTCTGGTCGCAGCCGAGCATCGCCCCCGAGTTGTAGAACTGGGTGTTGACGACGGTGAGGATGTCCCGGATGTCGAGGGCCAGCTTGAAGTAGCCGCCGGCCGGCGACTGCATGTCGATGGTCTGCGGCGCCATCGCGATGATCAGGGACGGGCCGGCCTTGGCCCGCAGGGCGCGCAGCGCCTGCGCCATGTACGTCGGGTTGAGCCCGTTCTCCAGGTCGATGTCGACGCCGTCGAAGCCGTACCGCCGCAGCAGCGCGTACGTGCTGTCGGCGAACGCGGTGGCCGACGCCGCGTCGTTCACGGCGACCCGGCCGGTCTCGCCGCCGACGGAGAGGATCACCTTCCTGCCGCGCGAGCGCAGCGCCTGCACGTCGGCGGTGAAGTCGGCGTCGGAGTAGCCGCCGAGGGCGGCCGACAGGCCGGGGTCGACGGCGAAGGTGACCGCCCCGGGCGTCGCGGTGGCCTCGGCGAAGGCGACCGCGACCACGTCGTACTCGGCGGGTACGTCGCGCAGCCGCAGCTCGACGGCCGGGTTGTCGAAGTTGTGCCAGTAGCCGGTGAGCAGGTGCTTCGGCAGGTCACCGGTGGGCGGGGCGGTGGTGGGCGGGGGCGTCGTGGCCGGCGGGGTGGTGGCCGGCGGGGTCGTCGGGGGTGCGGTGGTGGGCGGCGTGGTGCTGCCGGTCGGGGTCGGGGTGGGGCCGCCGCCGCACGGGGCGCCGTTGAGCTGGCAGTCGGTCGGGCTGCCGGAGCCGGTGGCGAGGAAGCCGAACGAGGTGCTCGCGCCCGGGGCGAGGGTGCCGTTCCAGGACCGGTTGGTGAAGGTGTGCCGCTGGCCGGAGGAGGTCAGCAGGGCATCCCAGTAGCTGCCGAGGGTGGCGCCGGCCGGCAGGTCGAAGGTGACCGCCCAGCCGGCGAGGGTGGTGGTCCCGCCGTTGGTGATCGTGTACTTGCCCTCCCAGCCGGTGCCCCAGTCGGCGGTCTTGACGAAGCTCGCGGTGGCCCCGGCAGCGAACGCCGGCACGGCCGCCCAAGCCGCCCCGACGGTCGCCGCCAGCGCGGTCACCAGGGTCAAAATCAGTGATCGGGTACGCCGCATGCAGCCCTCCACGCCCGGACGGCATTCACATCCGTCAACGTTGGCGCTTATTATTAGGACTGTTAACTGTTCTTGTCCAGGGGCTGACCGGTCCAGACCTGCGGGCGGCGCAGCACCGCCTGCTCGAGGGCCGTCCACGCCGTCGTGGTGACCAGGTAGAGCACCGCCGCCAGCGGCACCACCAGCGCCACCACCACGGTCAGGTACGGCAGCAGCGGCAGCACCCGGCCGAGAACGGCCGACACCGACCCGTCGACCGCCGTGCCGGCAGAGCCGGTGCCGCCGACCGGGATGCCGGTGCCGCCGCGGCTGGCCCGGGTGCCGGTGCCGCCGATCGGGTCGACGCCGCCGGTCGTGCCGGTACCGGTGCCGCCGGCCATGGCGGTGCCGGCCGCCGCCGCGCGCCGGGCCCGCCGCGACGACCACCAGGCCAGCGCCACCAGCGCCGCCAGCAGCACCCCGAACAGCGGGCCGGCCGCCCCGGCCAGCCCGTCGGAGAGGTGCCAGCCCAGCGGCACCCCGGCCAGCCGCTCGTCCAGCAGCCCGGCACCACCGTCGCCCGTGCCGCCGTTGCCGGTGCTGCCCTCGCCGGTGCTGAACAGCCGGTACATCACCAGGAAGAACGGGGCCTGGAGCAGCGCCGGCAGGCAGCCCGCGACGGGGCTCGCCCCGGCCGACCGGTACAGCCCGAACAGCTCACCCTGGAGCCGGGCGGGGTCGTCGGCGTACCGGCGTTGCAGGTCACGGACCTGTGGAGCGAGGGCCGCGCGGCGCCGCTCCCCACGGACCTGGGCCAGGGTGAGCGGTGAGACCAGCAGGCGGACGGCGATCGTGAACAGGACGATGGCGGCGGCCGTGGCGGCACCGCCGGTCAGCGGGTGCAGCGTGCCGGCGAGCCAGGTGACGGTGTCGGCGGCGACGCCGACGGCGGCGTGCAGCGGTGCGAAGGCGAGCATGGGTGACCCCTCGGTCCGGTTTCCGGTGGTGTCCGGCCGGCCCGTGGCGGGCTCGGCGGACGGACGACTGTCCGTGGTCTCCGACCGGCCCGGGAACGGGCGCGGCGGGATGGACGACGGCGGAACCGGCCGGGCGGCGACACGGGACGACGGGCTGCCGCCCCGGCCCACCCGGTGGGCGGGGTTGGGGCGGACGCCGTCCGGGGAGCGCTACCCGGCCGAGGGAACCAGGCCCGGTGCGCGGGGGCGGGGGCGACCGGCGGCGTCGGGGTCGACCTGCCGGGGTACGCCCCGGCGGCGGGCGCGTTCGCGCAGGCCCACGCCCCGGCCGGCGCCCCGCCTCGGCGGGCCGGCTGCCGCCGAGGGACGCCCCGCGAGCAGCACGGTGAGCAGCACGGCGACGGCGACGGCCGCCCCGGCGAGCAGCTCGGCGGGGCGGTCCGCGAGCAGGGTCAGGTGGGTGAGCGCGTACGCCCACGTCCCTGTCACCGCCAGCAGCAGCCCCGTCACGCCGGCCAGGGTAGGCGACGCCGTCCACCGCCCGAAGGAAGGGCCCCTTATTGACACCTTCGGTGAGAATGGTTCTCTTCTATACCGAAAGCGTTAATAGGTGGCCCTTCCTTGCACGCGACACGCGGGCCGGGCGTTTCCCCGCGTCGGCACGGTGGGTAATGCGGCGTCAACGTCGCGGCGCGGTGCCGTGGCCGGCACGGGACGGACGGTGAGGGCGATGAGCGGGTCAGTGGTCGAGCGGGAACGGGACGCCGCCCAGGGCGGGACCGACCGGCTCACCGTCGGCGTGGAGGAGGAGTTCCTGCTCGTCGACCCGCACACCGGCACCGCCGTGCCGGCCGTCGACCTGGTCATGGAGCAGGTGCCGGCGGAGCTGCGCGGGCAGGTCCAACGCGAGTTCCAGACCAGCCAGATCGAGATCGGCAGCCCGCCGGGGCTGGAGCTGTCCTCGATCCGGCACTCCCTCGGGGTGCTGCGTCGGGCGCTGGCCGGCGCTGCCGAGCGGGCCGGCGTACGGGTGCTGGCCATCGGCACCGGCCCGGTCGACGGCCCCGTTCCGCCGGTGGTCGACAAGCCCCGCTTCGACCGCATGATCGAACGGTTCCGGCTGCTGGTGCCCGGCCCCGGCAACAACGGCATGTCGGTGGCCCCGACGCCGTACCTGGAGTCGCGCGAGCACTACGAGCGGCTGATCCGGCAGCTCATCGCCAGCGGGGTGATGCTCGACGAGGGGATGCTCTACTGGTATGCCCGGCTGTCGGCGAAGTATCCGACGGTGGAGCTGCGCATCGGCGATGTCTGCCCCTCGGTGGACGACGCGGTGCTGATCGCCGCCCTCCTGGTCGAGCGGCTCGCCCCCGCGCTGGAGCGGCACGGCGACCTGGCCGAGGTGACCGACCGGCTGGGCGGGCTGCGCCGGCACGGCACGGGGGCGGCGCGGCAGCGGGCCGTCTTCGCCCGCACCGGGAGCCTGGTCGACGTGGTGCGGGACGTGGCCCGGCAGACCCGTGGCTGAGCGCGGCGGCCGGTCCCCTCGCCGGGATGCGCCCGGGGCCGGGCGTGGCATGTCACGATGTCTGTCGTGGCGCAACGGCTGATCGTCGTCGGCGGGGACGCCGCCGGCATGGCGGCGGCCTCCCAGGCGCGCCGTCGCCGCGACCGCGCCGACCTGGAGATCGTGGCGTTCGAGCGGGGGCACTTCACGTCGTACTCGGCATGCGGCATCCCGTACTGGATCAGCGGGGTGGTCGCGGAGCGGGACCACCTCATCGCCCGCGACCCGGCGACCTTCCGCGCCGACTTCGACATCGACATCCGGCTGCGGCACGAGGTCACCGCCATCGACCTGGGCCGCCGGGAGGTCGTCGCCCGCGACCTCGACGGCGGCGGCGAGGTCCGCGAGCGCTTCGACGACCTGGTATACGCCGCCGGCGCGGTGCCGAAGCGGCCCGACTGGGCCGACCCGGCCGTGCGCGGCGTCTTCGGCGTGCAGACCCTCGACGATGCCGCAGCGCTTCGCGAGTGGCTGGACGCCGAGCCCGCGCCCCGCCGCGCGGTGGTGGTCGGCGGCGGCTACATCGGGGTGGAGATGGCCGAGTCGCTGATGCAGCGCGGGCTGTCGGTCACCCTCGTCGAGCAGGCCGACCAGCCGATGTCGACCGTCGACGCCGACATGGCGGCGCTGGTCGCCGACGCGATGCGCCGGGTCGGCATCGACATCCGTACCGGAATCGAGGTGACCGGGGTCGACGAGCGTGCCGGGCGGGTGGCTGCGGTGGTCACCGCCGCCGGGCCGCTGCCGGCCGACGTCGTGGTCCTGGGCCTGGGGGTACGCCCCAACACCGCCCTCGCCGAGGCCGCCGGCCTGCCGCTCGGCCCCGCCGGGGGGATCCGGGTGGACCGGCGGATGCGGGTGCCCGGGGTGCCGGGGGTGTGGGCGGCCGGCGACTGCGTGGAGACCCTGCACCGGGTCAGCGGGCTGCCCGTGCACGTGCCGCTGGGCACCCACGCCAACAAACAGGGCCGGGTCGCCGGGATCAACCTCGGCGGCGGGTACGCCACCTTCCCGGGCATCATCGGCACGGCCGTGACGAAGGTCTGTGAACTGGAGGTGGGGCGCACCGGCCTGCGCGAGCACGACGCCGCCGCGAGCGGCTTCGAGTTCGTCTCGGTCCGCACCGAGTCGACGAACCGGGCCGGCTACTACCCGGGGGCGCGGACGATGACGGTGAAGCTGATCGCCGAGCGGTCCAGCGGGCGGCTGCTCGGGGCGCAGATCGTCGGCTGGTCGGAGGCGGCGAAGCGGATCGACACGCTGGCCGTGGCGCTGTGGAACGAGATGACGGTGGACGAGATGACCGCCCTGGACCTCGGCTACGCCCCGCCGTACGCGCCGGTGTGGGACCCGGTGCTGATCGCGGCCCGCAAGGCGGTCGACGCCCTGCACCGGGGGTAGGTGCAAGGAGGGGCGCCTTGTTAACGCTTTCTGTATAGGAAGGGCCCCCTCCTAACACCGCTGGGCGCAACGGCGGCACTGGGCGCAACGGCGGCGAATCTGTCGGGGGGCGCGGTTAGCGTGTGGGCGCAGTCGCGGCGCCGCCTCCGGCGCACTTCCCCCTCGAAAGGCATCACCATGTCGCAGGAGACGACCTACCTCGAACTGTCCGAAGTGGACGGTGCGGCGCACAAGTTCTACGAGGTGGTGGTGGACGACACCGCCCTGACCGTGCGCTACGGCCGGATCGGCGACCAGGGCCAGGTGAAGACCACGGCCTACCCGGACAACGCCCGCGCCCGCGCCGCCGCCGCGAAGAAGATCGGCGAGAAGGTCCGCAAGGGGTACGCCCCGGCGGTGCCCGGCGTCCGCCAGAAGCGGCCCGTGTCGCGGCGGCAGATCGTCAGCACCCGCTCGACGGCCCGCACCGCCCCGGTGCTGTGGCGGTACGCCTCGGGCGCGCCCGCGTTCGGCATCTTCGTCGACGGGCAGCACTGCATGGTCGGCAACGAGCACGGCGTGATCACCACCCTCGGCCACGACGCCCGGGTGCTGGACCAGGTCCGCCTGCCCGACGGGGTGAAGTGCATCGTCGCCGACGACGCCTGGATCTACGCGGGCTGCGACGACGGCAACGTCTACGACCTGTCCGGCAAGGTGCCCCGGGTCGCGTACGCGATCGCCCCCGACATCGACATCTACTGGCTGGACATCCACGACGGGGTGCTGGGCGTCTCCGACGCCGACGGCGGGATCGCCGCGATCGACCACGAGGACGAGTTCCTCTGGCGGCGGCCGGGGCGCGGCCGGTCCGCGTGGATGGTCCGCTGCGACGCCGACGCGCTCTACCACGGCCACTCGCAGGGGGTCACCGGCTACGACTGGCGCACCGGGCGGGAGCTGTGGCACACCCGCACCGGTTCGGTGCTGTTCGGCTGGCAGGAGCGCGACGCCGTCTTCGCCGGCACCGGCACCCGCGAGGTGGTGCGGCTGCGCAAGGACGGGCGCGCCGAGCAGACGTACCGCTGCGACGCCCCGGTCTTCTCGTGCGCCACCGCCGAGGACGGCCGGTACGTCTTCGCCGGCGACAACCAGTCCTCGATCTACTGCTTCGACGCGGCCGGCAACCGGCTGTGGAAGCTCGGCACCGGCTGCGGCTCGGCCTACTCGATGCAATACCACGACGACCGGCTCTACCTGGTCACCACCAGCGGATACCTGGCCTGCGTCGACGCCAGCGAGCCGGCGATCCGGGCCGCCGAGGCGGGCACCGTGCCGGAGGTGGTGGACGTCAAGGCCCCCGCCCGGCAGCCCGAGCCGGCGGCGTGGACGGCCGTGGAGGTGGTCACCGACGACCGGGACGGCGTGGTGGTGCAGTGCGTCGACGACGGCGGCCGGCTGCGCGTCCACGTGCTCTCCGAGGGCTACCACCGCGACTGGTCGGTGCAGTTCCCCAAGGGCATCCGCGAGCCGGGCGCGCGCTACCTGGTCACCGAGGTCCGCCAGGCCGACCGGGGCGGCTTCTACCGGGCGTACGGCGACATCCGCCGGCTGCGCTGAGCGCCCCGCCCCGCCCCGCCGTCGGCCGGCGGTGTGCGGCACCGCTGCCGGCCGACCCCGGATCACCCGGGGATCAGCTCGTCGGGCAGCGGGGCACCGGCGACCCTGGAGCGGATCATGGCCGAGAACAGCTCTGGGTTCTCACCGTTCCACGCGTGGCCGACCCCCGGCGCCAGGCACGCCTGGGCGTGCGGGAACGTCGAGGCGATCACGTTCTGGGAGCGCTTCGTGAGATCGTGCTCCTTCTCCCCGGCCACCGCCAGGACCGGGCAACGCGAGGACGTGGCCTGGTCGGGAAGCCGGAAGTCGAGGGCCTCGCTGCTGACCCTACGGAACGCCTGCCGACTCGTCGTACGCGCGGCCGCCTGGTAGCCGTCGAGATCCTCAGCCGGGACGTTGAGCGCGCGGGCGTTCGCCCGTAGCACAGGGCCCCACCCCATCACGGGCGCGATCAGCGCACCCATGAGCCGGAGCCGACCGGGATGGGGCAACGGCAGCACGTTCACCCCGCTCACGATCGCACCCAGCACCACCTCGGGCGTGGTGGCGGCGACGAGCGCACCGACGTAGCCGCCGAGCGACAGTCCGACCACGTACGCCCTGCCGTCCGTGGTCCGCGCACTGATCATCTCGGCCACGAGACGGGCGGTCTCCGGGATCGACTTCCACGGGAGGGCGTTGCTCCGCCCGTGGCCAGGCAGGTCGGGAACCAGCAGACGCAGTTCGCCGGAGAGGGCGGAGAGCTGCTTCGTCCACATCCAACCGGTGGTGCCCACGCCGTGCAGCAGGACCACAGGCGGTCCATCCGCAGTGCCCGCCTCATGTACGAACATCGTCATACCGATCATGGTGGCACGGCCACGGCGGTTGGCCAGGTCGTCCGCCTGGCTCGGGTCGCCCGCGAACGGTGGTAGGGCCGGTCGCGGGCTGACCGAGAATGGTCCGATGGAGACGGATCTGGAGATCCCCGAGCGGCTGGGCTGGGTGCGGCGGGGGCCCGCCGGGCGAGCCTGGCTGGCGGCGCTGCCGGACCGCCTGGCGGAGTGCGTGCAGCAGTGGGCGCTGCGGGTCACCGGCCCACCCTTCCCGTACGCGTTCGCCTCGCTGGCGCTGCCGGCCGAGCTGCCCGACGGCACCCGGGCGGTGCTCAAGCTCCAGTTTCCCGACGCCGACAGCGCGCACGAGGCCACGGCCCTGACGTGCTGGGCCGGCGACGGGGCGGCCCGGCTGCTCGCGCACGATGCGGACCGGCGGGCGCTGCTGGTGGAGCGCTGCGACCCGGGCACGCAGCTGCACGCCCTCGGTCAGGACGGAGCGCCGGAGGTGGCGCTGGACGAGGCGCTGGACGTCGTCGCCGGGTTGCTGCCCCGGCTCTGGCGGCCTGCCGGGGCACCGTTCACCCCGCTGGCCGAGGAGGCCGCAGGCTGGGCGGAGCGGCTGCCGGCGCGGTGGGCGCGGCTCGGCCGGCCGTTCGAGCGCCGGCTGCTCGACGCCGCGCTCAGCCGGCTCGCCGAACTGGTCGACACGCAGGGCGATCAGGTGCTGGTCAACCAGGACCTGCACGCCGGCAACATCCTGCGGGCCACTCGCGAACCGTGGCTGGTGATCGACCCGAAGCCGCTGGCCGGGGAGCGCGAGTTCGGCGTGGTGGCCATCGTCCGGGGTCCGGAGCTGGGCCACTCGCCGGCGGCGGTGCGGCAACGGCTGGACCGGCTCACCGGCGAGCTGGGCCTGGACCGGGAGCGGGTGCTGGGCTGGGCGATCGGGCACACGCTTGCCTGGAGCATGACCGAGGACGCGGTGTTCACCAACCAGGTCGAGGTGGCCCGCTGGCTGCTCGACCTCGCCTGAGTCGCTATCGGGGCTGGCCTAGCGGGGCTGGCAGCTGGGGCACCAGTAGAGGTTGCGGCCGGCCAGCTCGCCCCGGCGCACCTCGTCGCCGCAGACATGGCAGGGCTGGCCGGGGCGACGGTAGACGTACACCTCCCCGCCGTGCCGGTCCACCCGGGGCGCGCGGCCGGTGACCTCCGGCAGGTGCGCGTCGCGGACGGTGTCGATCCGGCCCACCTCCACGGCCCGGGTCATCAGGTCCACCAGGTCCGCCCACAGCTCCCGCCACCGCGCCGGGGTCAGCTCCCGGCCGGGCAGCAGCGGCGACAGTCCCGCCCGGAACAGCGCCTCCGTGACGAAGATCAGGCCGGTGCCGGCCACCACCGACTGGTCGAGCAGCAGCGCCGCGAGCGGGGTCGGGCTGCGGGAGATCCGGGCGTACGCGCGGGCCGGGTCTGCGTCGGCACGCAGCGGGTCGGGGCCGAGCCGGTCACGCAGCGCCGCCACCTCGGGCGGGGTGAGCAGCTCGCAGGCGTTCGGGCCGCGCAGGTCCAGCCAGTGCGCGGTGTCCGACGCCTCCGACCCGGGGCGCCCATGGGGACCGTCGGTGGTCAGCCGCAGCCGCACCTGGCCGACGGGCGGCGGGGGCTCGCCCGAACCGTCGGCGAACCTGCCGTACAGGCCGAGGTGCACGTGCAGGGTCAGCCCGCCCGCGTGGTGGTGCAGCAGGTGTTTCCCGTAGGCCTCGGTGCCCTCCAGGACGGTGCCGGAGAGCAGGGCCGCACCCTCGGCGAAGCGGCCCTGCGGGCTGGCGGCCCGCACCCTCTCGCCAGCGAACAGCTCGGCGTGTCGGGCGGCGAGGCGGTGGATGGTGTGTCCCTCTGGCACGGCCGCCAAGCATAGACAGCAGCGGCTTGGGCGGCTCGACGTGTGCCTCCGCCCTGCCCCGCCCTCTGCCCGGCCCGGTGATCAAGAGATTTGCGTCATCGTAGAGATCAACTCTGACGTTTTTCTCTTGATCACCGGGGCGGGGACGTAGCCGAGTTGCCGTCGCTCGCCGCGCGATCTTCGTGGGCACCTCACCCGGAGCGGGTGACGCCGGCTCACCCGCCCGGCGGGGATCGTGCCGACGAGGAGGGTGCCACGGATGAGCGACGCGACCCAGAAGTTCTTCCAGGACCTGCACCACCGCGAACACGACCGGCGGCTGCGGATCGCCAGCGGCAGTGTGCGCTTCGACATCGGCGACGGCGACCAGCAGCAGCACTGGCTCGTCCGGATGCACGACGGCACGGTCAGCGTCGCCGCGCAGGCGACGGGGGGCGATGCCGTGGTACGAACGGACCGGGCCACCTTCAACCGCATCGCGTCGGGAGAGGCGTACTTCCTCACGGCCGTTCTGCGGGGCGAGGCGACCGTCGAGGGGAGCCCCCGGCTCTTCGCCCTCGTCCGTCGACTCTTCCCCGCGCCGCCGGAGACGGCGAACGCCGCCGTACCTGGGCGGGGAGGAACGGCCCATGGATAGCGGCCAGACCCGGATCCTGGACGGAACCACCTTCCTGGTCTCCACCCGCTCGGGCGACATCGAGCCGGCGCTGGACTGCCCGACCGGGCTCTTCGCCCACGACACGCGCATCCTGTCGAGGTGGCTGCTGACGGTGAACGGCCAGAAGCTGAGCACCCTGTCCATCAACGACGTGCACTACTTCGAGAACCAGTTCTATCTCGTCCCGGGTACCCAGCAGGTCTACGTGAACAGCACGATTTCGGTCGTGCGGGAACAGTCGCTCAACAGTGGGCTCCACGAGAACCTCACCGTCCTCAACCACAGTGGCCATCCGGCCGACGTGACCGTCCGGTTGGAGGCCGACGCCGACTTCGCCGACCTGTTCGAGGTCAAAGAGGCGACGGCCAAGAAGGGCCGGCACTACCGCCAGGTCGAGCATGACCGGCTGGTGCTCGGATACCGGCGGGAACGCTTCAGCCGGGAGACGATCGTCTCGGCGAGTGCCCCGGCCCGCTTCGACGAGCGCGGTGTCACCTTCCAGGTGCGTATCGCGCCCCACGCGCGGTGGGGCACCCACCTCACGGTCCTGCCCAGCCTGCCGATGCCGCAAGGGCTGGAACGGCTGGTCATTCCGGGCCGCGCCGCCGTCGTCGAACGCGACAAGGAGCAGGATCTCAGGGAGTGGATCCACCGGGCGCCTCGGGTCGACTCGGGCTGGGGTCCCCTCGTCGACACGTACCGGCAGAGCCTGGTCGATTTGGCGGCGCTGCGGTTCACCCCCTTCCTCGCCGAGGACAAGAGCCTCCCCGCCGCCGGGTTGCCCTGGTTCATGTGCCTCTTCGGTCGGGACAGCATCCTGACCAGCCTCCAGACGCTGCCCTTCGTACCGGAACTCGCGGCCACGACCATCGAGGTCCTGGCCTTTCGGCAGGGCAGCCGGATCGACCGGTTCCGGGAGGAGGAGCCCGGCCGGATCCTCCACGAGATGCGCTACGGCGAGTTGAGCGCGTTCGAGGAGACCCCACACAGCCCGTACTTCGGCACGGCCGACGCCACTCCTCTGTTCCTGGTCCTCCTCGACGAGTACGAACGGTGGACCGGCGACACCGCCCTCGTGCGGAAGGTCGAGGAGGAGGCCCGGGCCGCCTTGACATGGATCGACGAGTACGCCGATCTGATGGGCAACGGCTACATCTCGTACGAGCCGCGCAACCGCCGTTCCGGGCTGGAGAACCAGTGCTGGAAAGACTCGTGGGACGGCATCTCCTACCACGACGGGCGGCTGCCCGGGTTCCCCCGCGCCACCTGCGAGTTGCAGGGATACGCGTACGACGCGAAGGTGCGCACGGCGCGGCTCGCCCGGGACATCTGGGGGGACCCGGCGCTGGCCGAACGGCTGGAGCACGAGGCGGCCGAGCTGAAGCAGCGGTTCAACCGCGACTTCTGGCTCGACGACCGAGGATACTTCGCCATTGCCCTGGACGGCGACGGCAGCAAGGTGGACTCCCTCTCGTCCAACATCGGGCATCTGCTGTGGAGCGGCATCGTGGACGAGTCGAAGGCCGCCTCCCTGGTGGAGCACCTCTTCTCGCCGCGCATGTTCAGCGGTTGGGGCGTGCGGACCCTCGCCGAGGGCGAGGGCCGGTACAACCCCATCGGCTACCACGTGGGCACCGTCTGGCCGTTCGACAACTCCTTCATCGCCTGGGGGCTACGCCGGTACGGGTTCGCCGAGCAGGCGGCGCAACTCGCGGCCGGCATCCTGGACGCTGCGGCCCTGTTCCAGGGTCGGCTGCCGGAGGCGTTCGGCGGCTATCCCCGCGCGGAGACGAAGTATCCGGTGGACTACCCGACGGCCTGTAGTCCACAGGCATGGTCGGCGGGCGCGCCGCTACTGCTGTTGCGCACGTTGCTGGGCCTGGAGGCGGTGGGCGGCAACCTCGTGGTCAAGCCCGCCCTCCCCACCAACCTGGACTACGTCGCGCTGTTGGACATACCCGGGCGGTGGGGCCGGCTCGACGCCTTCGGCCGGGGCCCCGCCACCGGGCACGAGCACCATCATCAACTGTCGCCGACGCAGATTTCCGCCACCGAGTGAGGAGCACCGATGCGTGAGCTTGATCCCCGGCGCACCGCTGTGGTCAATATTCACTGGCAGCACGAGATCGTGTCTCCCGATGGCCTGTTCGGCCCGCTCTTCGCCGAGCAGGTCGCCCGCAACGACACCGCGACGCGGGCCGCGCAGGTGACCTCGGCCCTACGTGAACAGGGCGGCCTGGTGATCTACACCCGGACCGCGTACCGGCCGGGCCACCCCGAGCTGATCTCGAACACGCCGAGCTATCTCATGATCGGCGAACGGAAGGCCTTCCTCCGGGACGCGCCGGGCACCCGCATCATCGATGCGATGGCACCGGCGGCGAGCGACATCGTCATCGACCACACCCGGCTGACCGGGTTCTTCGGCACCGCCCTGGACAGCATCCTGCGAGCCAACGACATCGACACCCTGCTGATCACCGGCGTCGCCACGAATCTCTCCGTCATGGGCACCGCCTTCGACGCCATCAACTACGGCTACCGGATCGTGATGGTCGGAGACGCCTGCGCCGCCGCCACCGACGAGGTGCACCTGACCAGCCTCGAAACCCTCCGGTTTCTCACCGATGTGGCCGACGCGGGTGAGGTCGTGGACGCGCTGCGCGGCTCGGGCGCAGGCCCGAACGGGTGACGGTGGTGTCGGCGGAACGACGGCTGGGTACCTCGGAGTCGTTACCGCGTGGCTGCCCCCGGCCCTTCCGAGGCCCCACGCCCGACCAGGAGGAGACCAAGGTGAAGCTACCTTCGTTGACGCACCGCACCGAACCGGCGTACGAGGGCGACGGCGACGGGCGGATCGGCGGCTCCGGCGGGGCCACGACCCCGACCGCCACCGAGGCCCCGCGCCTGACCGACCACGAACCCCGACCCGCCGCGACCGGCGACACCACTGCGGGCCGCGCCTTTGAGCCCGACCGGGGCCGCCGGTCGGGATCTGTCGCGACGAGCCCGGATGCCACACGGCCGACGGCGGGGCCCGCCGGGGCAGGCCGGGATGCCGTGCTGCCGACGCCCCGAGCCGGGGTGGACAACCGGACGGAAGCCGACGCCCGGCCCGAGCCGCAGCCGGCCGCACCGGTCGGGCCGAAGCCGCGGGCCAGCCTGCTCGCCACCCTCGGCCTGGTCGTCGGCATCGCCGGGTTGGCCACCGTGCTGACCGGCGCACTCGCCGGCTACGGCATCGCGGTCGGCGCGCTGGGCGCGGTGCTGTCGGTGTTCGGCCTGCTCGCCACCCGCCGCCGACACGTCGCGGGCAAGACCGACGCGCTGCTGGGCATGGCCTTCGGCGTGGCCGCCGTGGTGCTCGGGGTGCTGGCGATGACCGGCCAGTTCGGCTGGCCCACCACCGACGGCGACTGGGTGCAGCGACTGCGCGAGTGGCTCGACTCACAGTTTGTCGATCGCCTCTGACGGGCACATCGGACCTCGCCGGCGGTGCGCCGTCCCGAAGCATGTCCGGGGTGGGGCGCGCCTCAGCCCGCCGACCTGGGCGTACCGGCCGGCGTCCTCGTTCCCGCCGCCGCCCGCCCTGCCCGACGAGGCGGGCGGCGATGGCACAACACATCGCCATGGAATTCCCCCGAGACGCAACGAATCGTCGGGGGACGCAACTTCCAGCGGTGGATGTCGTCACCTGACCCGCATACCGTTGGGCAACGGCGCCAGCCCGTGGGCCAAGGTGGCCGGGCGCGCCCGACCCCTGGGAGCAGGACAGTGCCGATGGACGCCACCAGCCAGCGCTTTCTGATGTGCCGGCCGACGTACTTCGCCGTCGACTACGCGATCAACCCGTGGATGGACCCCACCGCCCCCGTCGACGCCGAGCTGGCCGTCCGGCAGTGGGAGCGGCTGCGGCAGGTCTACCGCGAGCTGGGCCACGCCGTCGAGGAGATCGTGCCCCTTCCCGGCCTGCCCGACATGGTCTTCGCCGCCAACGGCGGCACCGTGATCGACGGCCACGCGATGTCCGTGCAGTTCCGCGACCCGCAGCGCGCCGACGAGGCACCCGCCTACCGGGCCTGGTTCTCCTCCGCCGGCTTCGAGCTGCACGACCCGAAGCACGTCAACGAGGGCGAGGGTGACATCCTGCTCGCCGGCGACGTGCTGCTGGCCGGCACCGGGTTCCGCACCGCCCACGCGTCGCACGCCCAGCTCCAGGAGGTCTTCGGCTACCCGGTGATCACCCTGCAACTGGTCGATCCCCGCTTCTACCACCTGGACACCGCGCTCACCGTGCTGGACGAGCGCACCGTGGCGTACCTGCCGGAGGCGTTCTCGCCCGGCAGCCGGGCCGCGCTGCGCCGCCTCTTCCCCGACGCGGTCCACGCCACCGCCGCCGACGCGGAGGTGCTCGGGCTCAACGCCGTCAGCGACGGCCGGCACGTGGTGCTGCCCGAGCAGGCCACCGGCCTGGCCGCGCGGCTGCGCGACCGGGGCTACGAGACCATCGGGGTCGACCTGTCCGAGCTGCGCAAGGCCGGCGGCGGACCGAAGTGCTGCACGTTGCGACTCCGTCAGGGAAAGGCGAGCAAGTGATCGTGGAAGACATGCTGCGGACGCCGGGCGCGGTCCGGGACGCCGAACGCCATACCGCGCACAACTACCACCCGCTGCCGGTGGTGGTCAGCTCCGCCGAGGGCGCCTGGGTCACCGACATCGACGGGCGGCGCTACCTGGACTGCCTCGCCGGATACTCGGCGCTCAACTTCGGCCACCGGCACCCGCGGCTGATCGCCGCCGCACACGCCCAGCTCGACCGGCTGACCCTCACCAGCCGGGCGTTCGTCCACGACCAGTTCGCCGACTTCTGCCGGGAGCTGGCCGAGCTGTGCGGCAAGGACATGGTCCTGCCGATGAACACCGGCGCGGAGGCCGTCGAGACCGGGATCAAGGTGGCCCGCAAGTGGGGCTACCGGGTCAAGGGCGTGCCGGCCGGGCAGGCGAACATCGTGGTGGCCGAGGGCAACTTCCACGGCCGTACGACCACCATCGTCAGCTTCTCCACCGACTCCGACGCGCGCGCCGACTTCGGGCCGTACACGCCGGGCTTCACCGTGGTCCCCTACGGCGACCTCGCGGCGCTGGAGGCGGCGATCGACGACGACACCGTGGCCGTGCTGCTGGAGCCGATCCAGGGCGAGCAGGGCGTCGTGGTGCCGCCGGCGGGCTACCTCCCGGGCGTACGCCGGGTCTGCACCGAGCGGAACGTGCTGTTCGTCGCCGACGAGATCCAGTCCGGCCTGGGCCGCACCGGGGCGACGTTCGCCTGCGACCACGAGGACGTCGTGCCCGACCTGTACCTCCTCGGCAAGGCGCTGGGCGGCGGCATCGTGCCCGTCTCCGCGGTCGCCGCGAACGCCGACGTGCTCGGGGTGCTCCAGCCCGGCCAGCACGGCTCGACGTTCGGCGGCAACCCGCTGGCCTGCGCGGTGGCCACCGAGGTCGTCCGGCTGCTGGCCACCGGCGAGTTCCAGCGCCGCTCGGCGGAGCTGGGCGAGCGGCTGCACGCCGGCCTGCGCGCGCTGATCGGCCAGGGCCTCGTCGCCGTGCGGGGCCGAGGGCTCTGGGCCGGCCTCGACATCGACCCGGCGCTGATGACCGGCCGGCAGGCATGCGAGCGGCTGATGGAACGGGGCGTGCTGGCCAAGGACACCCACGGCTCCACGATCCGGCTGGCTCCGCCGCTGGTGATCACCCCCGAGGAGATCGACCACGCGGTCGCCCAGCTCGCCGCCGTGCTGGCCGACTGACCGTACGACGCCGGGCGGGCGTCGGGCCACGGCCCGGCACCCGCCCGGCGCACCCGGCTCAGGGCCGGGGCAGGCGCATCGCCATTGTCGGGGCCTCGGCCATCACCGAGGCGGGAGTGAACGGCGCGCCCGACGGCAGCTCGTCGGCGCGGCCGAGCTGCACCCCCGGGTACAGCTCGACCATGTCACCGGCGGAGAGCACCCGGGACTGCTGCGGCTTCAGCGCGATCCGGTCCGGCTCCGCCATGGAGCCACCGGGGCGGATCCCCGACCCGTTGGTGCTCACGTCGGTCACGATCACCTCACCAATTCTGAGCTCGAAGCGGACGTGGCCGCGGCTGATCCAGCGCCGCGCCTCGTCGTTGAGCCACTGGCCGAGCACGATCCCGCCCTGTTGCTCCGGCGCGCGCCCGACCAGCACCGGCTGCTCCTCGGTGAGCACGAACCGGCGGCGGATCAGCCCGCCGATGCGCACGGCCAGCACCTCCGTACGCGGCCGGGGCCCGGCGTCGCCGAGCCGCGCGCCGTGTCGCGGGCAGGTCGGCACGCCGCCGCGCAGGGTGGGTGGCGGCTGCCCGGCCGGGGCCCGCTCCACCCGGGCCAGGTCGGCGAACGCGCCGCCGCCCCCGCCGCCGCCGAACAGGGCACAGCCCGGCTCGGGGCAGCGCCACTGCCGGGCGAGCAGCTTCTCCCCCGTCGCCGAGCGGGTGCCGGCGACCGGCACGTTGCCGCCGCCGACGTGGGCGATGAACACCGGCCCGCCCGCACCGGGCACCGGGGCGAGCACCCGGCCGGGCTGCTCGACGGTCCACGGGAACCGGCCGCGCAGGCCGTCGAAGCGGGCCCGGCTGAGCACCGGCAGCCCCAGCAGGTCGGCGACCTCCAGCATCCGGTCGCCCGGGTGGTCGAGCACCTCCACCAGGCCGTCGTCGGCCCAGCGGCGCACCACCATCCGCTCGTTGGAGGTGAGGTCGGCGTCGGAGAGCAGGGCCCGGTGCACGATCGCGTACACCGGGACGCTGTCCTCCTCCAGGTCGCGGGCGAGCGCGTCGATCACCATGCCGAGCCGGAGCAGGTTAGCCGGCCGGCCGCCGTCGAGGTCCTGGTAGCGGATCACCTCGGCCAGGTCGAGGACGGCCCGCGCCAGCGACGGGTCGGTGCAGACCCGACCCTCGATGGCGTCGAGCACCTTGCTGATCTCGAATCTCATCGGGCACTCCGGACGATGTCGTCGATGCGCCGCGCCAGCTCCAGGTCCCGGTGGGTGACCCCGCCGGCCGAGTGGGTGACGCAGCGGAAGGTGAGGGTCCGCCACCGGATGTCGATGTCGGGGTGATGGTCGAGCTCCTCGGCCACCTCGGCGACCCGGTCGACCACCGCGACGGCCGCCGGGAAGCTGCCCAGCTCGGCGGTGCGGCTGATCCCGGTCGGGTCCCCCGTCCAGCCGGCCAGCCCGCCCAGCCCGTCTCGCACCGCCTCGGCGGTGAGCACGTCTGCCATGGCCAGACCCTACCGCCAGGGGACCGACCGGGCCGGTTGGACGTGCACCGGCATCGACGCCCGCCTGTCGGTGCCGGCCGCTAGGCTGAGCACCGACTCGGGTCGACGGAGGCGGCTTGCGCCCGGCCGGCCCACCTCAACCTGGCGAGGAGCGCGTGTTGATGAAACTCCGACGGCTGGCGACCACGGGGGTCGCGTACGTCGCCGTCCTCGGCCTCGCGGTGACCGGTTGCGGCAGCCCGGCCACGACCGACGCCCCGGCGGCGAACGGCGGCGCCGCGAGCGCGGCCCCGGCGGGCGCGACCACCGCGGATCCGGCCGACGAGCTGCGGGCCGCCGTGCTCAGGCTCAACGAGGAGAGCATGCGGATCCACGTCCGCTCGACGGGGTTCAGCGGGACGGGGTTGTCCGACCCGAAGGTGCCGGCCATGGACATGACGATGGAGCTGGGCGCGCTCGGTGAAAACTGCGTCCTGATGATCGGCAGGGACGCGTACGTCAAGATGAGTGGCCAGCTCGGCGCGGTGACCGGCGGGTCCGGGAAGTGGCTGCACCTGGACACCCGCAACCTCGGCTCGGGCGGGCAGCTCGGGCTGATGCCCGCCGACGACCCGGTGGGCGTCAGGAAGATGCTCGACGCCGTCGTCGAGGTACGGCGCACCGGGCCGGGCTCCTTCGCGGGCACCCTCGACTACTCGAAGAGCATGGCCAACAGCAAGACCCTGGCGGATCTGGGCGACAAGGCCAAGGCCGTGCCGTTCACCGCCGCCGTCGACGGGCAGGGGCGGTTGACGAAGCTGGAGGTCGACACCACGGTGGTCAGCCCGACGCTGGGCCGGATGAGCGTCACCTACTCCGACTGGGGCACGCCCGTGTCCGTGTCCAGGCCACCGGCCAGCCAGGTCGTCGAGGCGCCGACGGGGCTGACCGGCGCCGGCGGCTGACCGAGGCTCCCGGACCGAGCCGGGGCGGGCGTGCTGTCGCGGCCCGCCCCGGTCGGTACGCGTGCCCGGTCAGCCCCGCAGCGGCCGGCCCACCTCGTGCAGGTGGGCCAGCGCCTGCCGGTACGACTCGACCAGCCCGGTCTCCGCGTACGGCACCCCCCGCTCGGCGCAGTACGCCCGCACGATCGGCTGGGCCCGGCGCAGGTTGCCCCGGGGCATGTTCGGGAACAGGTGGTGCTCGATCTGGTAGTTGAGCCCGCCCAGCGCGACGTCGACGAACCAGCCGCCCCGCACGTTGCGCGAGGTGAGCACCTGCTTGCGCAGGAAGTCGAGGTCCTCGTCGGCCGTCGGCATCGGCATGCCCTTGTGGTTCGGGGCGAACGCGCAGCCCATGTAGAGGCCCCACAGCCCCTGGTGCACGGCGATGAACGCCAACGCCTTGACCGGCGGGAGCACCGCGAACAGCAGGCCGAGGTAGCCGGCCGCGTGCAGCGCGAGCAGCAGCCCCTCGACGGCCCGGTGCCGCACCGGGGTGGCGTACCGGCCGTCGGGGGTGCGCCCGAGCAGCGCCCGCACGCTCGCCACGTGCAGGGCAAACCCCTCCAGCAGCAGCATCGGGAAGAACAGCCACGCCTGCCGCCGGGCCAGCCGGCGGCCGATGCCCCGGGTCGCGGCGGCCTGCTCGTACGACCAGACCAGCGCCCCGGCCCCGACGTCCGGGTCCTCGTCGTGGTGGTTGGGGTTGGCGTGGTGCCGGTTGTGCTTGTCCACCCACCAGCCGTAGCTGAGCCCGACGGCCAGGTTGCCGGCGAGCAACCCGGCGGCCTCGCTCGCCGCGCGGCGGCGGAACATCTGCCGGTGGCCGGCGTCGTGCCCGAGGAACGCCACCTGGGTGGTGGCCACGGCCAGGCCGGCTGCCACCAGCAGTTGCCACCACGAGTCGCCGACCAGCGGCACCGCCACCCAGCCGGCGACGAAGGCCGCCAGAGTCAGTGCGATCCGGGCGGCGTATCCGGCGGGCCGGCGGTCGAGCAGGCCCGCCCCGCTGATCCGACGGGACAGTTGGGCATAGTCGCTGCCTCGCCGGGCCGGCAGGTCCGCTGTCGCTGCAAGCATGATCTGAGCTCCCCGCACTTCGGCACCAGGGCCACGCCGGACGGCGTGCCCTGTGCCGAGTCTCTCGGCAACAGTAGCCGTGGGTAACCCGGTCAGCACCAGCTTCCCAGGTGGGGTCCTCCCTACCCCGTCACTCGTCTCCCACCGCCCCGCCATCAGCTCATCCGTCCCACCGCCGCCCGGAACCGGGCCAGGTCGCGCCGACGTCGCTCGTATGTCGCGGCCAGCCCGATCAGGGCCAGGCCACCGGCCGCCAGGAAGATCCACCGGGGCAGCAGGTCCCAGCCGCGGACCAGCTCGTGCAGCGCGAGCAGGACCAGGGTGACACCGCCGAGCAGCACCGGAGCCTGCCAGCGGCGGGCCGCGCCGGCCAGCACCACGGCCAGCGCGCCGGCCCCGAGCAGCAGCCGCCGCCAGGGCTGCGGGTCCGGCGCGAACAGCACCGACACCCCGCTGGGCAGCAGCCCGGCGGCCAGCCCCGGCCCGAGCGCGAGCCAGCTGTTCAGGCCCGGCCGGGTGCGCAGCGCCACCGCGCCGGCGGCCAGGGCCAGGCCCGCCGCCGGCAGGGTGTACGCCTCCAGCAGCACTACCCCGCCGGCGCCCAGCAGCAGCCAGGCACCGAGCAGTTCGCTGCCCCCGGCGACGCCCGCGAACGCCCAGCGCCACCCGACCGGCTCGCCCCGGCGCAGCAGCCGCAGCCCCACGGCGGCCCCCCAGAGCACGCAGACCGCGGCGGCGTACCGGGGCGACCCGGCGGCCAGCAGCACCGCGAGCAGGGCCACGGCCTGGGCGGCGACGTCGAGCACCCGGCCCCTGAGCCGGTCGACGCCGGCCGGGAGGGCGGCGGCGGCCAGCACCAGCACCGCCACCGCCAGGACGGCGAACGAGGCCGTACGCAGCGGCAGGCTCGCCGCCAGCGCGGCGGTGACCGCGAACCCGGCCGCCGACCCGACCGCCACCAGCACGCCGGCCAGCCGGGCCGCGCCCGTCCGGCCCGCGACGGCGGCCACCACGCCGGCCACCACCAGCGCCCCGAGGCCGGCGAGGGTGCCGGCCCGGGTGGCGAGCAGCCCGCCCAGCCCGGCCGCCGTGGCCACCAGCCCCACCGGCACGGTGACTCCGAGGAGCAGCGGCCGGGGCCGGACCAGGGCGGCGGCCAGCAGGGCGGCCACCCCGGTGAGCAGGAGGACCCCCGACACCACCGGCCAGGGCGCGCCGGCGGCGGCGAGCAGCACCGGTACCGCCGCCGCGGCGAACGGCAGCGCCGGCAGCGCCGCGTCGGCCCACCCCGCTGCCCGGGGCGGCTGCCCGCCGGCCGGGTCGGCCGCCGACCGGCCGGGTGCGCGGCCCGCCAGCGCGGCGGCCAGGGTCAGCACGAGCAGGGCCACGCCGGCCGGGGCGGCACCCGGGACCGGGACGCCGGTGGGCGCGCCCGACCACGGCGTGGACACCTCCCCGTACGGGGCGACGAGCACCCGCACGAGCACCGGGGCGGCGGCGAACAGCGCCACCGCGAGCAGCCCGAGGCCGCTGACCAGCGGCGCCCCTGTCGGCCGGGTGCCCGGCCCGGCGAGCACGGTCAGCAGAACCACCACCGCGGCATAGAGCGCCACCGGTTCGTCGACCCGTACGACCAGGGGGGCCAGCGCCACCAGCACGGACCCGGCGGCGAAGGCGACGGAGGCGTACCCGGTCAGCTCGGGCCACCGGCGGCGGACGGCGAGCAGCGCGACCAGCGGCAGCCCGACGGCGGCCAGGGCGGCCCGCGCCTGCCACCAGGGCGACGCCCCGGCGGCGAAGAGCGCCACGGTGACCGCCGCCGGCACCGCCAGCAGCGCGGCGGCCAGGGCGGCCCCGGCGACGCCCCGCCGGACGCCGCCGTCCCGTCGGCCCAGGGCGGCGACGGCCAGCCCGAGCGGCACGACCGCGCCGAGCAGGGCCGCCTCCCCGTCCGGGGAGGCCAGGCCGGCCAGGAGCGCGTGCCCGACCAGCGCCGCGCCGGCAACCGCCGCCGCCAGCACACCCCACCAGGGCCGGGCCCGGGTGACGGCGAACAGCAGCAGGCCCGCGCCGACGACCAGCCCGGCGGCCAGCACCGCCGGCCACGGCACCGGCCCGACGCCCGGCAGGGCGAGGGTGGCGAACGCGACCGCGACCACCCCGATGACCGGCCACGCCACCCGGGGCAGCAGTGCCGCCAGGGCGACCGCCGCCAGCGCCACGGCGACCGGGACCTGCCACCCCCAGGGCAGGTGCGGGCCCGCGCCGACACCCGACCAGGGCGGCAGCACCCGACCCACCGCGACCGCGCCGAGCAGCACGGCGAGCAGTGCGCCGACCTGCGCCGCCCCGGCGGCCACCACCAGGGCCCCGGCCCTCGGCCCGGTGCCGACCCGGCGGGGCAGCGCCCGGACCGCCCCGGCCAGCGCCAGCGCGACGAGGGCCGTGGCCACCGTCAGCAGCCCCGAGCGCAGCTCCGCCACCGGGCGCAGCAGCGCGAGGCCGAGCACCGGGACCAGCGCCCCGGCCGCCGCGGCCCGGAACCACCGGCCGCCGGCGACCAGCGCCGCGCCGAGCAGGGCCAGGGCGACCAGCAGCAGGGGCCCGCCGGCCAGCAGCGGCGACCCGGCCGCCCGGCCCACGGCGAGCGGCACCAGCGCGCAGCCCGCCGCGACGAGGAGCGCGCCGGCGTACCCGAGCCAGGCCAGCACCCGGCCGGCGGCGGGGGCCGACCCCCCGGCGGCCCCCGCCCCGACCTGCGACCCCCCGACCTGCGACCCCCCGGCCGCAGCCGAGGCCGCCGCCGACGCCTGGATCGGCGCCCCCGGCGGAGTGGGGGTCGGCGTCGGCACCGGAGCCCGGCCACGGTCGCGCAGGGCGGCGACCACGGCGAGGTTCAGCGCCGCGACGCCGACGAACACCACCGTCCAGCCGGCGGCCGACGGGTGGGCCGGGCCGGCCAGCAGCGGCAGCACCGGCTGCGCGGTGAACAGCGCCGCGAACCACGGCACCGTCAGCCGGGTCAGCCGGCCGTAGCCGGCCGCCAGCACCGCGCTGACCCCCCCGACCAGCGCGGCGTAGCGGGCCCCGGACCAGCCGGTCACCCCGAACAGGTCCACCGACCAGGCGGCGTACCCGTCGAGCACCACCAGCAGCAGCCCCACGGCGGCGAACGTCTCCGCCGTGCCGCGCAGCCCGCGCCGCGCCGCGATCGGCGGGACGGCCAGGGCGAGCGCGGTGAACGCGAGCAGGATCAGCGCGCGTCCGGCGACGCCCACCGTGGCCCAGGCGACCGCCGTGAAGACCACCGCCGCCGTGCCGAGCAGCAGACCGCCGAGCACGAAGAGCAGCCCCTGCACCGTCCGGGTGGAGGTCTCCGCCCCGCCGACCTGCGCCGGCCGCTGCGGTGGCACCGGGCCGGCCGGCGCGGAGGGCACCGGGCCGGGCACGCGCACCGGCGGGCCGGGCACCGGCAGCGCGGAACCGGGCACCGGCAGCGCCGGGCCGACCGACGGCACGGCAGTCGGCGGGACGAGGTGCGGCGAGACGACGGATGGCGGCACGGGAGCCGGCCCGGCCGGGTGCGGGGCGCCGACCGGGGTCGCCGCCCGGACCCGGACCGCCAGGTCCGCCCGGCGGGCCTGCGCGGACCGCACCGCCTCGGCCAGTTCGAGGTACGCCCGGCGGGCCTGCTCCGCCCGCCCGGCGAGCAGGACGATCTCCCGGTCGAGCCGGATCACCTCGGCGGCGGCCGGGTCGGGGGCCCGGCCGCAGCGCCGGCAGCCGACGCTCAGGTCGGCCGGGGCGCCGCACGCCGGGCAGGGGTAGCCACTCGTGTCCACCCGGCCATCATGGTGCCCTGGTCAAGCCCCACCCAGAGTGCGCGTACTCAGGGCCGGGTCTGCTCGTGCACCCAGGCCGTGTAGTCGGGGTTGCCGCTGTCCACCCGGGTCACCAGGACCTCCGGCACCTCGTACGGATGGCTGAGGCGGATATGGTCGACCAGCGCCGGGACCCGGTCCGGCGCGGTCTTGAACAGGACCGACCACTCGGTGGTCGTCTCCACCGCGGACCGCCACCAGTAGGTGCTGTCCACCTGGCCGCCCACCTGCGCACAGGCGGCCAGCCGACCGGCGACCGAGGCCGCCGCGAGCACGTCCGCGACCGAGCGGCTGTCCACCACGGTCGTCACCACGCTGATCTGCTCCACCAACGCACCCTACTCGCCGCCGTCGTGGTGCGCCGCGATCCATTCGTCGATGCGTGCCCACCAGTCGAACAGCCAGTCGATGCGCTCCTGCCGGCCGACGGGGATCTCCTCCGGCGGCACCGACCAGAACCGCATGATGATCCGCTTGTCCATCGGCAGCTCCCGCCACACGTCGGCGACGGTGAGCATCCGGTCGAGGCCGGTGTGCGCCACGAAGATCACCCCGGCGTCGGGGGCGGCGTCCAGCGCGGCGAGCAGCCCACCGGGCTGCGGGGCGAGCACGTGCCGCATCCGTTCCGCGCGCAGCGCCATCCGTTCCAGGCCGAGCGAACGCAGCCGGGCGATGGCGCGCAGCCGGCGGCGCGGGGTGAAGTTGCCCCCCTCGGGGAAGATCACGAAGGCGTCGTCGTCGTCCAGGCCGGTGGCGAGGTGGCCGATCTGCTCGGTCACCGACTCCCGCCGGCCGGACGCCGGGGCGAGGAACCGGCTGGGCAGCCGGTTGAGCAGCACGTCGATCGCCGGGTCCCACTGGAGGCTCTCCTTGAGCACGATCCGGGGCTCCCGGTGGAACCAGTTGACCAGCGCGTGGATCAGGATGAACGAGTCGCCCGGCCCGGCGTGCCGGCAGAGCACCAGCTCCGGGCGGCCGGGCAGCGCCGTGTCGGGGTCGGTGCCGACCACGTCGATGCGCAGCCGCAGCGTCCACCGGGCCTGCCAGAAGAACACCTGGAGGAAGTGGCCGGCGAGCACGTAGTGTGCCCGCTGGAACGGCGGCGTCCGCTTCCACACCCCGAAGCCGGAGGCCAGCCAGAGCACGAACAGGGCCAGCAGCGCCGCCGCGTCCCAGACCAGGTAGACGCAGCCGATCCAGAGCAGGCGCAGCGGTCGCAGCCGGCCGGGGACCAGCGGGGACAGCGCCAGGGCGGCGAGGGCCCAGGCCGGCAGCGTGGTCGCCACGGCCACCGCGAGCAGCACCACACCGGGCGCCAGCAGCAACCGGCGGACCCATCGGGGTGGCAGCGGCATCAGTGGTCCAGGTGGGTCGCCAGGTAGCGGCGGGAGGCGGTGTACGCGCGGCTGATCCGCCGGCCCACCGCCGCCATGTCCCGGTACGCCCACGGGCTGTCCTCGCGCGGGCCCGGCCCCCCGGTGGGCAGCACGTGCACCCGCACCCCGTCGGGCAGCGCCGCCATCTCCCGGGCGAACCGGTGCCGGCGGGCGATCTCGAACGCGACCTGGGCGATCTCCCAGGGCCGCCGGGGCGGCGTCAGCTCCCGTTCGATCCGGCCCACCTGGAGTACGAAGATCTCCCGCGCCCCGGCCTCGACCGCCGCGCCGATCGGGATGGAGTTGACGATCCCGCCGTCGATGAAGTGCTGGCCGTCGATCTCGGTGGGCGGCAGCAGCCCCGGCACCGAGGCGGAGGCGAGCACCGCCGGCACCAGCGGGCCGCTGTCGAACCAGTGCTCGGCGGCCCGCTCGATGTGCGCGGCGCAGCAGCGGAACGGCACCCGCAGGTCGGCGAAGGTCGTCTCCTCGCCCAACTCGGCCTCCAGCAGCCGGTGCAACGGCCGGGGCGAGTGCAGGTGGGTGCGGGCGGCGAAGCGGCGCAGCTGCCGGGCGACGGAGTCGCCATACACCTCGCTGGCCTCGGGGGACGCCCAGAGCCGGACCAGCCGGTCGGTGACCGCCTCGGTCGGGTCGGCCGCGACGAGCGCGCCGTTCACCGCCCCGATCGAGGTGCCGAGCACCAGGTCGGGGCGGACGTCGGCGCGGAACAGGGCGCGCAGCATGCCCACCTCGACCGCGCCGAGGACTCCCCCGCCGCCGAGCACGAACGCCACCGGACCGCTGACCATGTCGTTCATCCTGGCACGCGTGGTCACGCCGGCCGTCCGGTGCCCGGGCGCGCCCGTCCACGCGCCGGTCGGGTGAGACCGGACAGCCGTTGACAGGCCGGACACATTCGCGCAACCTGATACCGCCCCGACCTCAGGCAGGTGCGATCCGTCATGGCAACACTGCACGCCGGCAGGCTGCTGGCCCGCAGGTACCGACTCATCGACCAGATCGGCGCCGGTGGCATGTCGGTCATCTGGCGGGCCCGCGACGAGGTCCTCGACCGTACGGTCGCCGTGAAGGTGCTCGCGCCCTCGCTCGCGGCGGACGCCCGGTTCCGCGACATGGTCCGCGAGGAGGCCCGCTCCGCCGCGCAGCTCGTCCACCCGCACGTGACGTCGGTGCACGACTACGGCGAGACGCTCGCCCCGGACGGCAGCATCACCTCGTTCGTGGTGATGGAGCTGCTCGCCGGGGAGGAATTGGAATACCGGCTGACCGAGGGTCCGCTGCCCTGGCCGGAGGCGGTGGAGATCGGCGCCCAGGTGGCGGAGGCGCTCGCCGCCGCGCACCGGCTCGGCATCGTGCACCGGGACATCACCCCGGCCAACGTGATGATGACCCCGGTCGGGGCGAAGGTGCTGGACTTCGGCATCGCCACCCACGTCGGCGCTCCGGACGAGGACGAGGACGGCGGCACCTTCGGCACGCCCGCGTACGTCGCGCCGGAACGGCTGGACGGGGCACCGGCGCAGCCGGCCACCGACATCTACTCGCTCGGTGTGCTGCTCTACGAGACGCTGACCGGGCGGGTGCCGTTCCCGGCGGACACCTGGGAGCAGCTGGGCGCGGCGCTGGAGAGCGGCGACGAGCCCCCGGCGTTGCGGGTGCCCGGCCTGCCGTCCGAGGTGGCCCGCATCTGCCTGCGCTGCCTGTCCCGGGAGCCACGGGACAGGCCCACCGCGCACCAGGTGGCCCTCGCGCTGCGCGACCAGCTCCTGCCGGCCGACCCGCAGGCCGCCACCATGCTCGCCCCGACCGTGACCCTGCCGTCCATCGTCGCCCCGCCCGGGCCGACGCCGGTTCCGGCCGGTTCGCCCGCCCCGGCACCGCCTCCCCCGCCCGGGGCCGCACCCGGCGTGGCCTCGGCCCCGCCGCCCGGTAGCACGCCTGGCGCGGCGTCGTCCCCGGCACCCACCGGGGCCGGGCCGCAGGGCCCGTCCCGGCGCCGCTGGGCGGTGCCCGTGGCGGCGGGAGCCGCGGTGGTGGCCGCGGTGGCGCTGCTGTGGCCCGGGCGCGACGAGGAGCCGGCCCCGCTGCCCCGGGCCCTGCCGACCGAGTCGCCGGCCAGGGAGACGTTGGGGACCGCACCGACCCGGTCGCCGAGCACGCCGCCGGCCACCACCCGGGCACCCGCCCGGCCCCGGCCTACCCTCTCGGCCGCGCCGACGACCACGCCGCCCGCCCCGTCGGGCGGCAGTGTGACCGAGGTGGCCAACGAGATCGGGCAGCTCATCGACGCGGGGGTGGCCGACGGCGGGATCCGCATCGACGTCGGCACCGACATGCGCAACCTGCTCGGCCACGCCGTGGAGGCGAACGACCAGAGCGGCCTGGCCGCCGCGGTGCAACGGGCCCGCGACAAGGTCGCCGAGCGGCAGCGCGAGGGCAGCATCACCCCCGCGTACGCCCGCCAGCTCGACGCCGCGTTCCAGCGGCTCGGGGCGGCCCGGATGTGACCGTCCCCAGCCGCGGCGCGTGGGTCAGCGGGCCGGCACCGGGATCGGCCGGCTCGGCGGGGCGGGCGCGAGCCCGTGCAGGAAGTCGCGGTAGACCGCCTCGTAGCCCTGCGCCGTCCGGGCGGTGGAGAAGTTCTCCGCGACGTGCGCCACGCAGTCGGCCGGGTTCAGCCGCTCGGCCTGCCGCAGCGCGGCGGGCAGCTCGCCGGGGTGGTCGCAGACGAGCCCGGTCGTGCCGGGGCGGACCAGCTCCGGCACGGCCCCCCGGCGCAGCGCCACCACCGGCGTGCCCGTCGCCATCGCCTCCAGGATGACCATCCCGAACGGCTCCTCCCACTGGATCGGCATGATCAGGCAGCGGGCGTCGACGAGCATCCGCAGCGCGGAATCCCGGTCGGCGTTGAACACCACGGTCACGTCCTCGTCGAGCATCGGCTCCACCACCTGCTCGTAGTAGCGGCGCTCGGCGGGCTCGTTGCACTTGCCGGCGAGGACCAGCGGCAGGCCCGCCGCCCGGCAGGCCCCGATCGCCACGTCGGGGCCCTTGTCGGGGCTGAATCGGGCCAGCCAGAGCACCGGACCGCGCCCCGGTGCGGTCTTGTGCGGTACGTCGGTGACGTCGAGCGCGTTGTGCACGGTGCCGACCCACGGCAGCCCCGGGTTCAGCCGCCGCTGGGTGTGCGAGATGGCGACCAGGCCGACCCCCTGGTCGGTGTCGCTGAGCACGGTGCCGTACTCGCCGACCGGGTTGCCGTGCACGGTGGCCACCGTGGGCACCGCCCGGCGGCCGGCGACCAGCGGACCGATCGTGGTGTGGTCGTGCACGACGTCGAAGTCGGCCGGCGAGACGAGGTGGTTGACGTGGGCCAGGTGGGCCAGCTCGGGCAGCGACTCGCCGAGCCGGTCGTACTGGAGGTCCTCGCAGGTGGCGACGTAGCCGGCCCGGGTGCCGTGCCGCCGGCCCGCCCCGAAGACGGTCACCGCGTGCCCCCGCTCGATCAGCGCGTCCACCAGCCCGGCGACGACCTGTTCCAGGCCGCCGTAGCCGGGCGGCGGCACGGACAGCCACGGCGGGACCACCATGGCGATCCTCAGCGGCCGCTCCTCCGAACGGTCGACCGGCAGGTGGTTCACGGCCACGAGTCCTCCCCGTTGGTCCCAGTGCGCGTGATCGGCGGCGCTTTCCCGGCCCCGCCCGGGCCAAACGAAAACGGTCCCGCCCCGGCCCCGGCCCCGCCCGGGCAAACGAAAAAGCGGTCCTGGCACGGGGTGAGCGCGGTTCACCCGGATCGGGTGAGGGCCCACGCGTGGCCGGCGGCACCTGCACCGGGGCCGCCGGGAAAGGGGGGAAGGGCGGCGGGTGACGAAGCCAACCCCCTTGGCTCCGCCACCCACCGCCCTTCGCCGAGGAGGTAGGTCTGCTGTCGGTTATGACGTCTCGGCGAGCGTCACGGTTGCCGTCGCCGCCGATCCGTTCCGCTGGTACTGCACCTCGACCCGGTCGCCCACCTTGCGGGCCTGGACGGCGCCCACCAGGTCGTCGGATTCGTTGATCACGGTGTCGCCGAACTTGGTGATCACGTCGCCCTGCTGAATGCCGGCCTTCTCGGCGGCGCTGCCGGGGGTGACGGACGTGACCAGCGCGCCGCCGTTCTCGGCCGGGTTCACGCCCACCCCGAGCGCGGGATGGCTGACCTTCTCGCCGCGCTGGAGCTTGCCGGCCACGTCCTTGGCCTTGTTGCTCGGGATGGCGAACCCGACGCCGATGTTGCCGGTGCTCTGCCCGGAGGTGGCGATGGCGGTGTTGATGCCGATCACCTCGCCCCGGGTGTTGACCAGCGCGCCGCCGGAGTTGCCCGGGTTGATCGGGGCATCGGTCTGGAGCAGCCCGGAGATCGAGGTGACCCCCTGGCGCGGGTCCTGCTGCTGGCTCTCGCCGGCCTGGATGGTGCGGTCCCGGGCGCTGACGATGCCCGAGGTGACCGAGCCCTGCAGGCCCAGCGGGCTGCCCAGGGCGAGCACCTGGTCGCCGACCTGCATCGCGTCGCTGTCGCCGAACGTGGCGGCCTTCAGCCCGCTGACCCCGCCGGCCTTCACCACGGCCAGGTCGGTCTTCGGGTCGGTGCCGACGATCTCCGCATCGACGGACTTGCCGTCGGCGAAGACCACCTTGACGGTCTTGCCGGTGGCGGAGGCGACCACGTGGTTGTTGGTCAGCACGTAGCCGTCCTCGGTGAGGATGACCCCGGAGCCCTCGCTGCTGCCGGCGGTGATCGAGACCACGCTGTCCTGGACGGAGGCGGCGATCTTCGGCAGATCGGCGCTGTTGAGCACCGGCGCGGCGGAGTAGGTGCGGGTGATCCCGCCGGAGTTGCCGTCGACGGCGAGCGCGAGCGCGCCGCCGGCCACGCCGGAGCCGAGCATCAGCGCAAACACCGCGATCCCGGCACCGGCCAGCTTGGCGACGCGGCTCGGCTTCGGGGCCTGTGCCCACGCCGGCACCGGCTGGCCGGGGTGCTGCGGCGGCACCGGGCCACCCGGGTACGCGGGACCGCCGGCGTGCGGGGCGTACCCGGGTGCCGCCGGACCGTGCTGACCCCCCGCGGCCCAGCCGGCGTGCTGCCCAGGCTGCTGCCCGGCGTGCTGCCCAGGCTGCCAGGGGCTGTTCGGGTACGGCCCGGCCGGCTGCGGCTGCCCCGACACCGGGTACGGCGGCGCGGACGGGGCGGCGGGCCCGGCATACGGCGGCGCGGACGGGGTGGCGGGCCCGGCATACGGCTGCGGGCCGGCGGCCGGGGCGTCCGGGCCGGAGACCGGGGCGGCCGGCGCGTCGGGGGTGTGGGTGGGGTGAGCGGCGGGCGGGGCGGGCTCGGCGGCCGGGGAGTCGGACAGCCCGGTCTCGACGCGGGACAGCTCGGCGGTGGGGTGCGACGGCTCGGCGTCGGAGGGCACCGGTCGCCGCTGCGGGTCGGTCTCGTACTCGGTCATGTATCCACCTTCTCCCCTGCCACTGCGACCAGCCTGGAACCCGCCTGGAAGTTCCCTGAAAGTCACTCCCCCGGGTCGTCCCCGGTGTCCGGGAGCAGGGGCACCCGGACCCGGAAAGTCGCTCCCCCGCCCGGCGTCTCGCCGACCTCGACGGCGCCGTGGTGCGCGGCGACCAGCGCCGCCACGATGGCCAGTCCCAGCCCCGTGCTGGTCACCCCGCCGGCCCGGCGGGTACGGGCGGCGTCGGCCCGGTAGAAGCGCTCGAACACCCGCTCGGCCTGCTCCGGGGAGAGCCCCGGGCCGGTGTCGGCCACCTCCACCACCGCCAGGTTCCCCGGCTCGGTGCGCAGCCGCAGGGTCACCGAGGCGTCCGGCGGGGTGTGGGTGAGCGCGTTCGTCATCAGGTTGCCGATCACCTGCCGCAGCCGGGCGTCGTCGCCGAGCACCACCAGCGGCCCGGAGCCCGGCTCGATCTCCAGCTCGATCCGTCGGTCCGGGGCCACCACCCGGGCCGCCTGCACGGCGTCGCCGGCCAGCAGCGGCAGTTCCACCGGGGCGAGCGCGAGGGGCCGCTCCCGGTCCAGCCGGGCGAGCAGCAGCAGGTCCTCCACCAGCAGCCCCATCCGGGCGGCCTCGTCCTCGATCCGGCGCAGCAGGCCGGCGGTCTCCTCCGGGGCCCGGGCCGCGCCCTGCCGGTACAGCTCGGCGAAGCCCCGGATGGTGGTCAGCGGGGTACGCAGCTCGTGCGAGGCGTCCGCGACGAACTGCCGCATCCGCTCCTCCGAGCGTCGGGCCCGTGCCTCGGACGCCAACGCGGCGGCGGCCGCGTCGCGCGCGCCGACCTCGGCCGACCGGGCGGCGATCTCCGAGGCGGCACGGGCGGTGAAGGCGGCCTCGATCTGGGCCAGCATGGTGTTCAGCGCCCGCGACAGCCGCCCCAGCTCCGAGGTGGGGCAGGGCTGGCCCTCCTCCGGGTCGGGCACCCGCCGGGTCAGGTCGCCGCCGGCGATGGCGGCGGCGGTGCGCTCTATCTCCACCAGCGGCTTGAGGCTGGTCCGCACGATCGCCGCGCCGATGGACGCGAGCAGGATCAGCACCGCCCCGCCGACCAGGAGGTCTATCCAGACCAACCGCTTGACCGCCAGGTCGACGTCGGTGAGGTTCTGCGCGATGGCCACCATCTGCCCGTTCGGCAGCTCGGCGTAGATGATCCGCCAGCGCACCCGGCTGTTGCGCGCCGGGACCGACTTGAGCTCACCGACCCGGGCCGCGAAGCCCTCCGCGTCGGACGGCCAGACCGGCAGGTCGGCGAGGTCGAGCCGCGGATCGTACTGGGTGACCGTCACCGCCCCCGTCCGCCGGTCGGTGGCCACCAGCAGGTAGTCGGTGGGCACGAGCGGTTGCGTGACCTGCTGCCCGGCCTGCGCGGTGAGCAGGGCGGACTCGATGCCCTCCACGGAGGCCCGCAGCTCGCCGTCGACCTGGGCGACCAGGTAGTTGCGCAGGAAATAGGTGGTCAGCGAGCTGATCACCAGGAGGGCGACGGCGACCAGCGTCAGCACCGCCGCGACCAGCTTCACCCGCAGCGGTACGCTCCGCAGTCGCCCCTTCGCCAGCGCGACGGCGTTCACGCCGCCGGCTTGCGCAGCACGTACCCCACGCCGCGCAGGGTGTGGATCAGCCGGGGCTGGGTGTTGTCGACCTTGCGCCGCAGGTAGGAGATGTAGGACTCGACGATGTTGTCGTCGCCCCGGAAGTCGTAGTTCCACACGTGGTCGAGGATCTGCGCCTTGGACAGCACCCGGTTGGCGTTGAGCATCAGGTAGCGCAGCAGCTTGAACTCGGTCGGCGAGAGCTGCACGCGCTGACCGGCCCGGTGCACCTCGTGGGTCTCCTCGTCCAGCTCCAGGTCGGCGAAGGTGAGCCGGGAGGGCGTCTGGTCGCCGCTGGCCGTGCGGCGCAGCACGGCGCGGATGCGGGCCGTGAGCTCCTCCAGGCTGAACGGCTTGGTGACGTAGTCGTCGCCGCCCAGGGTCAGCCCGCGGATCTTGTCGTCGGTGGCGTCCCGGGCCGTCAGGAAGACCACCGGGGTACGGGTGCCACCCTCGCGGAGCATCCGGATGACCTCGAAGCCGTCGAGGTCGGGGAGCATCACGTCGAGGACCACCAGGTCGGGGCGGTGGTCCTTGGCGGCGTGCAACGCGGCGCTCCCGCTGGTCGCGGTGGCCACGTCGAAGCCGGCGAAACGGAGGCTCGCGGAGAGCAGTTCGAGGATGTTGGGATCGTCCTCGACGACGAGCAGTCGCGCCTCGGTCTGGGTAGCGGCCATGCCGACCATCATCCGTGACTTCGCTGCGTCGGCGCTGGGCGGTTGCTGAAAACTCCCTGAGAACTCGGAGCGGCCGGTCGCCTGCCTAGCGGAGCAGCCGGCGCAGCCCGTCCAGGGTGCCGTCGAGGACCCGGATCGCCGCGCGGAGCTGCACGTCGTCGAGCCGGCCGGCGCGCACCAACGCGCCGATCTCGCCGGCGAACGCGGCCAACCGGTCGTCGAGCTCGGCCAGCAGCGGCGAGGAGCCGGTGGGGGCGGCCGGCAGCGCCGGGCCCGGCGGCGGCGCGGCCTCCCAGCGGGTACGCCGGGACTGCTGCGTCCGCCGGGTCGCCTCGCGCACCTCCCGCTTGAGGTCCCGCACCGAGCCGCGTACCTCGGAACGGATCTCGCCGGCCAGGGTGGACAGGTCCGCCACCGAGGCGCTGATGTCGGACTCCAGGGTGGCCAGCTCGCCGGCCCGCTGGCGCAGCTCGGCCCGGCCCGCCTCGGTGATCTCGTAGACCTTGCGGCCACCGGCGGCGGTGTGGGTCACCCGCCCCTCGACCTCCAGCCGCTGGAGCCGTGGGTAGATCGTGCCGGCGCTCGGCGCGTAGAGGCCGAGGAAGCGGTCCTCCAGCAGGCGGATCAGCTCGTACCCGTGCTTCGGGCCGTCGTCGAGGAGCTTGAGCAGGTAGAGCCGCAGCCGCCCGTGGCTGAACACGGCGGTCACGGCAGCTCCTCGGTGTCGTCGTCGACCGGGCGGGAGAGCAGCGCGATGCTGCTGGACCTCGCCGTGACCGGCTCGCCGAGGGTGAGCTGTCGCGGACTGTCGACGGGCCAACCGGGCATGACATCCTCCCCGCCGGGACGCGCGCCCCACCGGCGCGCTCCCCCGGAAGGATAACGCGATACATCGCGACTGAACAGACTGTCGCGTGTCGGGGGGAGGCGTCAGGCCGCCAGACCGACCCCCCGGGCGGCGGCGTCCTCCCCCGGCGGCCGGGCGGCCGTTGCCTCCGGCGTCCGGGCGGCCGGGAGCGGCACGACCGGGGCGACGGCCGGCAGCGGCACCACCGGGACAGCGATCGCGGGCGGCGCGACCGGGTTGGCGGCCTGCGGCGGTACGAGGTGAACCGCCGACTCGGCGATCCGGGCGAGCCGCCGCCGGTCCGCGTCCCGCCCCGGGTGCAGCGCGGCGGTGGCCGTCACCGTCACCGTCAGCCCCCGGGCCGCGAGGACCCGCCAGACCGACCGCCCCAGGGTCTCCGCGCCGAGGAAGGCGCCGACGGTCGTCGACCCGCCGGCAGGAGCAGGGGAAAGGCCGGGGGTTGGCGCAGCGGCAGCGGTGAGGTGGTAGCCGATCCGGACCGGGACGACCGGCGCGCCCGCGTCGACCGCCGCCTGGAACACCGCAGGGCGGAAGCCGCCGCCCGGTCGGCAGCCCAGTGCCGCGCCGCACCACGTCGTACCCTCGGGAAAGACCGCGACCGGGTGACCGGCCCGCAGCGCGGCGGTGACCCGGCGCACGGTGGCGGGCAGCGCTCGGGGGTGCGCGCGGTCCACGAAGAGGGTGCCCCCCGCGACGGACAGCGGCCCGACCAGCGGCCAGCGGCGCACCTCCCGCTTGGCCAGGAGCCGGGCCGGGGCCACGGCCAGCAGCGCGAGCACGTCCAACCACGAGGCGTGGTTGGCGACCACGAGCGCCGGCCGCCGGGGCAGCCGGCCCCGGACCACCAGCCGCACGCCGAACGCCCGGGCCGTGCCCCGGGCCCAGCCGCGCAGGGCGGCCCGCCGCTCCCGCACCGGCAGCACCGGCACCAGCACGGCCAGCACCGCGCCGGCCACCAGCATCACGAGTACGGCGACCAGCCGCCCGAGCCGGCGGGCGACCGGCACGGTGGGGGTCTCCCCCGGGCCGGGCAGGCAGCCCGCGTCGCAGCCGGAGACCGGTCGCCAGAGGTCATGGCGGGCGGTCACCGTTCGCCCCCGTCGCCGAGGAAGTGGCGCAGGTAGCGAGGGCTCATCCGGTCCAGCGAGAAGATCACGTAGAAGTCGGCGACCCGGAAGTCCGGGTCGTACGCCGGCTCGCCGGCCACCCAGGCACCCAGCCGCAGGTACCCGCGCAGCAGCGGCGGCAGCGCGACCCGGCCGGCCGGGCGCGAATCGCCGGGGTCGGCCGCGTGGGGGACGGTGACCTGCTGCTCGGCCGCGTGCGGCCCGGCGGCCCGCGGTTCGGCCAGCCAGGGCCGCAGCGGCCGGACCCGCAGCGGCGGCGGGGCCAGGTGCCGGGCCCGGACGTGGTCCCAGACGCCGGCGGCGAGCAGCCCGCCGTCGTCGACCGGGACGGAGGCGCAGCCGCCCAGCCAGCGCGACCCGCGCAGGTGCAGGTAGCGGGTGATACCGGTCCACATCAGGTTGATCACCGCGCCGGAGCGGTGGGCCGGGTGGACGCAGGACCGACCGGCCTCCACCAGGACGTCCCGGAGCGGGTCGAGCGCGGTGAGGTCGAACTCGGCCTCCGCGTACCGGCGGGGGGTCCGTCCGGGCGGCAACAGCCGGTACGTCCCGACCACCGCGCCGGTGCGCTCCTCGCGAACGATCAGGTGGTCGCAGTAGTGGTCGAGGTCGTCGGCGTCCAGGCCGGCCGGACCGGGGCGCAGGGTGGCCCCGAGCTCGGTGGCGAAGACCTCGTGGCGCAAGCGCTGCGCGGCCGCGACCTGGCGGGGGTCGTCGGCGATCGACACGGTGTATCCGCTGGTCGTCAGGGGAACGCCAGCGACGGGCAGAACAGCCATGAGCTCTGTGTAGGTGTCCCGGATGCCGCGAGCGGGGACGACCGGTGTCGATCCGGTGAACGCCACCGGGCAGACTGTCCCACGGGCCGCGTGAGAAGGTGGCCCTTCTATACCGCAGGCGTTGACAAGGGGCCCTTCCTTGCACCAAAGCGGGCGTGCGAGGCTGCGCGGAGGAGGTGCGCGTGATCATCCCCGCGAGATTCAACGGGCCGCCCGGGTCGGGCAACGGCGGTTGGTGCGCCGGCGTCTTCGCCGCCGCGTCCGGGCTCCCCGGTGCCGTGGAGGTGACGCTGCGGCAGCCGCCGCCGCTGGAGACCCCGCTGGCCCTCGACGGCGGCGAGGTACGCGACCCGGACGGCCGGCTGATCGCCCAGGTACGCGGCGTCGACGAGGCCCCGGAGGTGGTGCCCCCGGTGGACGTCGACGCGGCGCGGGCCGCCTCGGCGGCGTACCCGGGGCTGGCGGACCACCCGTTCCCCGGCTGCTTCGTCTGCGGGCCAGACCGGGCCGACGGGCTGCGGATCTTCCCCGGCCGGCTGCCGGACGGGCGGACGGCCGCGCCGTTCACCGCCCCGGCCGAGGTGAGCGCCGCCACGGTCTGGGCCGCCCTGGACTGCCCCGGTGGCTGGGCGGTGCTCGCCCCGGGCCGGCCGTACGTGCTGGGCCGGATCGCCGCCGTGCTGGACGGGCTGCCGGCCCCGGGCGACGAGTGCGTGGTGACCGGCGTGGCCGACGGCGTGTGGGGGCGCAAGGCGGTGGTCCGGACGAGCCTCTACGCCCCGGACGGCCGGCTGCTGGGCCGGGCCCTGGCCGCCTGGATCGCCCTGTCGGGGGCGTGACCGGCGGGTCGGGGGCGGGACCGGCCGGGACGATCTCGTCCCTGGGGAGGACCGGCTCCTGCCTGAGGTGGAGACGGGTGTAGGTGTCGCGCCTGATTGACCTGGTTGCGCGGCCTTGCCAGGCTGTGCGACGGCGCGTCCGCAACTGCGCCGCACACGCTGGCGCGCTCCGCGCGCCGCGCACGGGAGGAGAAAGATGTCTGACGGGCAGCGAAGCCCCACAACCGGCAGCGGTCAGATCGTGGTGTCCGGCCTGACGAAGCAGTACAAGAACGTCCGGGCGGTCGACAGTCTGTCGTTCACGGTCGAACCGGGGCGGGTCACCGGCTTCCTCGGCCCGAACGGCGCCGGCAAGACCACCACGCTGCGCATGCTGCTGAACCTGGTCACCCCGACCGGCGGCACG
The DNA here is from genome assembly GCF_042670805.1 of Micromonospora sp. NPDC057141. Classification (NCBI taxonomy): domain Bacteria; kingdom Bacillati; phylum Actinomycetota; class Actinomycetes; order Micromonosporales; family Micromonosporaceae; genus Micromonospora; species Micromonospora sp. NPDC057141. The sequence continues at coordinate 73,083 of NZ_JBHUVA010000015.1, forward strand.
GCGACCATCGGCGGCCACCGGTACGCGGACCTGACCGACCCGCTGCGTCACGTCGGGGCGGTGCTGGAGGCGTCCAGCGCGCACAAGGGCCGCACCGGGATCAACCACCTGCGGGTGATCTGCGCGGCGGCCGGGCTGCCGAAGTCGCGCGCCGACGAGGCGCTGGCCCTGGTCGGGCTCACGCCAGCGGCGAAGCGCAAGTTCAAGGGCTACTCGCTGGGCATGAAGCAGCGCCTCGGCATCGCCGCCGCGATGCTCGGCGACCCCCGGGTGCTGATCCTCGACGAGCCGGCGAACGGGCTCGACCCCGAGGGCATCCGGTGGATGCGCGGCTTCCTCAAGGGCCTGGCCCACGAGGGCCGCACGGTGCTGGTCTCCAGCCACCTGCTGTCGGAGATGCAGCTGCTCGCCGACGACGTGGTGATCATCGCGGCCGGCAAACTGGTCCGGCAGGGGCCGGTCGAGCAGGTGCTCGGCTCGATGTCGCAGGGCGGCGGCCGGGTGCGGGTGCGCACCCCGCAGGCCGACGAGCTGACCGCGGCGCTGCGCGCGCAGTCGGCGACGGTGGAGACCGGCGAGCACGGCGTGCTGCTGGTCAGCGGGGCGGACGCCCCGGCCATCGGCAAGGCCGCCCTGGCCGCCGGCGTGGAGCTGCACGAACTGACCCCGGAGCGACCCGACCTGGAACGGGTCTTCCTGGAGCTGACGGCCGGGAAGGCGGGCATCCGATGAACCTCGTCCGATCCGAGCTGCTCAAGATCCGCACCACCAACACGTGGTGGGTCTTCGCGCTCATCGCGCTGCCACTGTGGGCGCTCACCGCCCTGATCAACTGGTTGCAGACCGACGCACTGGCCAGCATGCCCGCCGAGGACGTGCCGGCCGAGCAGGCCGACCAGATGGCGGCCATGCAGTCCGTGGACAACCTGGCGGCCAACATCTACACCAACGGGCAGTTCTTCGGGCTGCTCATCGTGATGCTGCTCGGCATCATCGTGGTGACCAGCGAGTTCTTCCACCAGACCGTGACCACCACGTTCCTCACCGTGCCGCATCGCAGCGCGGTGATGGCGGCGAAGCTGGTCGCCGCGGCCGTGCTCGCGATGCTGTTCTGGCTGGTCACCACCGGGCTCAACCTGGTACTCGGCGTGCTGGTGCTCAACAGCGTGGACCTCGGCTCCCAGCTCGGCAACGGCGCGGTCTGGACGGCGACGGCGCTCAACGCGCTGGCGTACCTGCTCTGGTCGGTGCTGGGCGTCGGCATCGGCGTGCTGATCCGCAGCCAGATCGGCGCGACGGTCACCGGCATCCTGCTCTACCTGGGCGGCTCGATCGGGGCGGCCATCGCGATCAGCATCCTGGCCGCCCGCTGGGGCGAGTGGATCAACAACCTTCAGGTGCTGGTGCCCTCGCTGGCCTCCGCGCTGATGGTCAGCGGGGACGCGATCCCCGGCAACCCGCCCCGCTGGGCGGGCGCGGCCGTGCTGATCGGGTACGCCGTGGTGACCGGCGTGATCGGCACCCTCACCATGCGGCGGCGGGACATCTCCTGACCCGCGTGCGTCGAGTCGGCGACCGGCCCCGGAGCGTGATCACGGATCGCGCCCGGGGCCGGTCCGGTTCCGGGCCGGAGTCAACGGGACACGCGGCGCTGACCGAACTTGTGTCATCTTCTGTGAAACCGACCACGCGCCCGAGCCGGAAATGCCTAGCGTATTCCTACGGCGTAGCCTGGGAGCCGTCCCCCGTCCGCCCCTCGCAATCGGGGCGTCGGAGGACACCGCGTGACACACAAACCCGCGTGAAAGAGGCGATTACCGGCCGTGTCGACCCAGCAGACTTCGCAGGAGAACCCACTGGCGGGTTTCGGCCCTAACGAGTGGCTCGTCGAGGAGATGTACCAGCGGTACCTCGCCGACCCGAGCAGCGTCGATTCGGCCTGGCACGACTTCTTCGCCGACTACCGCCCCGCGCCGGGCGCCGCCACAGCGCGCCCGGACGGCCAGGCGGCGAAGGCCGCCAAGGCCGCGCCGGAGCCGGCCGGGCAGCAGGAGGCCACCGTCGCCCAGCCGGCGACGAAGGCCGAGCCGACCCCCGCGAAGGCGCCCGACGCCAGGCCCCCCGCGCCGAAGCCGGCCGCGTCCGGGGCGCAGCCCACCACGAAGCCGGCGCCCGCGAAGCCCACCGCGAAGGCCGCACCGGCGAAGCCGGCGGCGTCCGGCCCGCAGACCACCCCGCTGCGCGGCGTCGCCGCGAAGATCGTCCAGAACATGGACGCCTCGCTGAGCGTGCCGACCGCGACGAGCGTACGCGCCGTCCCGGCCAAGCTGCTGGTGGACAACCGCATCGTGATCAACAACCACCTCGCCCGGGGGCGCGGTGGGAAGGTCAGCTTCACCCACCTGATCGGGTACGCGATGGTCCGGGCGCTGGTCGAGCACCCGGAGATGAACAACTCCTTCGCCGAGGTCGACGGCAGGCCGGCGGTGGTCCGCCCCGAGCACGTCAACCTGGGCATCGCGATCGACCTGGCCAAGCCCGACGGCAGCCGCAACCTGGTGGTGCCGTCCATCAAGGGCTGCGAGACGATGGACTTCCGGCAGTTCTGGCAGGCGTACGAGGACGTGGTCCGACGCGCCCGGCGCAACGAGCTGACCATGGAGGACTACTCGGGCACCACGATCTCGCTGACCAATCCGGGCGGCATCGGCACGGTGCACTCGATCCCGCGCCTGATGACGGGGCAGAGCGCCATCATCGGCGTCGGCGCGATGGAATACCCGGCGCCGTACCAGGGGATGAGCGAGGCCACCCTCGCCGAGCTGGCCGTCAGCAAGATCATCACGCTGACCAGCACGTACGACCACCGGATCATCCAGGGCGCGCAGTCCGGCGAGTTCCTCAAGGTCATGCACGAGCTGATGCTCGGCGAGCACGGCTTCTACGACCGGATCTTCACCTCGCTGCGCATCCCGTACGAGCCGGTGCGGTGGATGCAGGACGTGGCCGTCAACTCCGAGGGCCAGATCAACAAGACCGCGCGGGTGCACGAGCTGATCCACGCGTACCGGGTGCGCGGCCATCTGATGGCCGACACCGACCCGCTGGAATTCAAGATCCGCAAGCACCCCGACCTGGACGTCCTCCAGCACGGGCTGACCCTCTGGGACCTGGACCGGGTCTTCCCGGTCAACGGCTTCGCCGGCCGGCAGCGGATGAAGCTGCGCGACATCCTCGGCGTGCTGCGCGACTCATACTGCCGCCGGGTCGGCGTGGAGTACATGCACATCCAGGACCCGGAGGAGCGGCGCTGGATCCAGGAGCGGATCGAGCGCAAGTACGAAAAGCCCGGCTCCGACGAGCAGAAGCACGTGCTCAACCGGCTCAACGCCGCCGAGGCGTTCGAAACGTTCCTCCAGACCAAGTACGTCGGCCAGAAGCGCTTCTCGCTGGAGGGCGGCGAGTCGCTGATCCCGCTGCTCGGCGAGGTGCTGGAGTCCTCCGCCGAGGCGGGGCTCGACGAGGTCGTCATCGGCATGGCCCACCGGGGCCGGCTCAACGTGCTGGCCAACATCGTCGGCAAGCCGTACGAGAAGATCTTCTCGGAGTTCGAGGGGCACCTCGACCCGCGCTCCACGCAGGGCTCGGGCGACGTGAAATACCACCTCGGCCAGAACGGCAAGTTCACCACCCCCGACGGCGAGCACTCCGTCAAGGTGTCGGTGGTGGCGAACCCGTCGCACCTGGAGGCCGTCGACCCGGTGCTGGAGGGCATCGTCCGGGCCAAGCAGGACCGGATCGACCTCAAGCTGGAGGGCTACACGGTGCTGCCGCTGGCGGTGCACGGTGACGCCGCCTTCGCCGGCCAGGGCGTGGTCGCCGAGACGCTCAACCTGTCGCAGCTGCGCGGCTACCGCACCGGCGGCACGGTGCACGTGGTGGTCAACAACCAGGTCGGCTTCACCACCGCCCCGCAGCACTCCCGGTCCAGCCTCTACAGCACCGACGTGGCCCGGATGATCGAGGCCCCGATCCTGCACGTCAACGGCGACGACCCCGAGGCCGTGGTCCGGGTCGCCCGGCTGGCGTTCGAATACCGGCAGGCGTTCAACAAGGACGTCGTGATCGACATGGTCTGCTACCGCCGGCGCGGGCACAACGAGGGCGACGACCCGTCGATGTCCAACCCACAGATGTACAAGATCATCGACTCGAAGCGGTCGGTCCGCAAGCTGTACACCGAGGAGCTGATCGGCCGGGGCGACATCACCGTGGAGGACGCGGAGGAGCTGCTGCGCGACTACCAGGCGCAGCTGGAGCGGGTCTTCAAGGCCACCCGGGACGCCGCCTCCGCCCCGAAGCAGTCGGCCCGGCCGCGCCGGGAGGACGAGCCGGAGCCGCAGGTGGAGACCGCCACCACGGCCGAGGTCGTCAAGGCCGTCGGCGAGGCGCACACCAACCTGCCGGAGGGCTTCACCCCGCACAAGCGGATCCAGCAGCTGCTCGACCGGCGGGCGAAGATGTCCGTCGAGGGCAACATCGACTGGGGCTACGGCGAGATCATCGCGCTCGGCGCGCTGCTGCACGACGGGGTCACCGTCCGGCTCGCCGGGCAGGACTCCCGCCGGGGCACCTTCGTGCAGCGGCACGCCTCGGTGGTGGACGCCCGCACCGGCGACGACCACCTGCCGCTGAAGTCGCTCACCGCCGACGGCGAGCGGTCGCGGTTCTTCGTGCACGATTCCCTGTTGTCGGAATACGCGGCGATGGGCTTCGAGTACGGCTACTCGGTGGAGAACGTCAACGCGCTGGTCTGCTGGGAGGCCCAGTTCGGCGACTTCGTCAACGGCGCGCAGTCGGTGATCGACGAGTTCATCTCCTCCGGCGAGGTGAAGTGGGGCCAGCGCTCCGCCGTCACCCTGCTGCTGCCGCACGGCCACGAGGGCCAGGGCCCGGACCACACCTCCGGCCGCCCGGAGCGCTTCCTCCAGCTCTGCGCCGAGGACAACATGCGGGTGGCCGTCCCGACCACCCCGGCGAGCTACTTCCACCTGCTGCGCCGCCAGGCCCTGTCGCCGAAGCGCAAGCCGCTGGTGGTGTTCACGCCGAAGTCGCTGCTGCGGCACAAGCTCTGTGTGTCGTCGGTGGAGGACTTCACCACGGGCACCTTTGCCCCGGTGCTGGCCGACACCGCCGCCCCCGCCCCGGAGCAGGTGAAGCGGGTGCTGCTCTGCTCGGGCAAGGTCTACTACGACCTGTTCCAGGCCCGCGCCGAGCGGGGCGTCACCGACACCGCGATCCTCCGGATGGAGCAGCTCTACCCGCTGCCCGTCGAGGAGATCCGGGCCGCCCTCGCGCAGTATCCGAACGCCGAGGACTTCGCCTGGGTGCAGGAGGAGCCGGCCAACCAGGGCGCGTGGAGCTTCGTCGCGCTCAACCTGCTGGAGCACCTCAACGAGGTCCGGCTGCGTCGCATCTCCCGCCCCGCCGCCGCCGCACCGGCGGTCGGCTCGGCGAAGATGCACGAGGTCGAGCAGAACAAGCTGATCGAGGCGGCCCTGCCCCGCCCGTGACCTGACCGCACCGCCGCGCGCCGGGGCAGCGACCGTCACCACGACGGGCGCTGCCCCGCTCGCATCGACTGACCGTATGACCCGGCCGCCGGCCGGAACAACCGATGAGGACGCACCGATGTACTTCACCGACCGTGGCATCGAGGAACTGGTCGAGCGGCGGGGCGAGGAGCAGGTGAGCATGGAGTGGCTGGGCGAGCGCCTGCGCGACTTCGTGGACCTGAACCCCGAGTTCGAGACGCCGATCGAGCGCTTCGCCACCTGGCTCGCCCGCCTCGACGACCCCGACGACGATTGACGGCCGGCAGCCGACCACCCCTGCCCGCCCGGGGGGTAGGGCCCCGGGGGGGGGGGGGGGGGGTCATTTTGGGGGGGGGCGGGGGCCCGAGGGGTC
>NZ_JBHUVA010000015.1:79059-104758 GCF_042670805.1 Micromonospora sp. NPDC057141
GCGCGCTTCCCCACGGGGCCCCCCCGCCCCCCCCACCCCCACCACTTTGCCCGCCCGGCCCCCCCCCCCCCCGCCCCCCCGGGGTCCAGGCCCCGGGGCGGGGGGGTGGCGCGATCTTGTAGCGTGGGGGCGTGGCCCGGAGCGTGTATCTGACCAGCGTCGGCTCCGGTGGGGGCAAGTCGACCATCGCGCTCGGCCTCGCCGAGCTGCTCTCCCGGCAGGTCGAACGGATCGGCGCATTCCGGCCGCTCGTCCCCGGCCGGGGGCCCGACCAGATCCTCGCCCTGCTCACCGAGCGCTACCGCATCGAGATGCCGGTCGACGAGCTGCACGGCTGCACCTACGCCGAAGCGGGCGCGCTGGTCGCCGACGGCCGGCGGGAGGAGCTGATCTCCCGGATCGTCGAGCGGTACCGCGACGTCGAGCGGCGCTGCCCGGCGGTGGTCGTGGTGGGCAGCGACTTCACCGACGGCGGCGACGGGGCGGGCCCCCGCGAGCTGGCGTTCAACGCCCGGCTGGCCACCGAGTTCGGCAGCGTCGTGGTGCCCGTCGTCGACGGCTTCGGGCAGGCGCCAGAGGCCATCGCGGCGGCGGCGCGCGGGGCGTACCACGATCTGGTGGACCTCGGCGCGACGGTGCTGGCGGTGATCGCCAACCGGGTGCCCGGGCCGATGACGCTGCCCGACCTGCCCGTCCCCGCGTACGCGATCCCGGAGGTGCCGACCGTGTCGGCGCCGACGGTGGCCGAGGTGGCGGCGGCGCTCGGCGCGACCCTGCTGGCCGGCGACGACGCCGCCCTCGGCCGCGACGTGCTCGACTACGTCGTCGGCGCGGCGCACGTGCCGACGCTGCTGGACCACCTCACCGAGGGTGCGCTGGTGATCACCCCAGCCGACCGGGCGGACCTGCTGGTCGCGGCCAGCGCCGCGCACGTCGCCGGCCAGGTCTCCGTGGCCGGGCTGGTGCTCACCCTCGGCGAGCGGCCCGACCCGAGGGCGATGCGCCTGGTAGAGGGGCTCAACACCGGGCTCGCGGTGCTCTCGGTGCGCACCGACAGCTACGACACGGTCGCCGCGTCCAGCCGGATCGAGGGTCGGCCCAGCATGGCCCACCCGCGCAAGGTCGAGGCCGCGCTCGGCGCGTTCGAGAACTGCGTGGACACCGTCGACCTGGCCCGCCGGCTGCGGGTCAGCCGCTCCGAGCGGGTCACCCCGCTGATGTTCGAGTACGACCTGATCGACCGCGCCCGGTCCACCCGCCGCAGCCTGGTGCTGCCCGAGGGGGCGGAAGAGCGGATCCTGCGCGCGGCGGAGATCCTGCTGCGCCGGGGCGTGGCCGACCTGACCCTGCTCGGCCGCCCCGACGACATCGCCCGGCGCACCCGGGAACTCGGCATCGACATCGCCGGGGCGGCCGTCGTCGACCCGACGACCAGCCCGTGGCGCGACGAGTTCGCCGAGGCGTACGCGAAGCTGCGCGCCCACCGGGGCATGACCGCCGAGCTGGCCCACGACGTCGTGGCCCAGCCGAACTACTTCGGCACGATGATGGTGCACACCGGGCACGCCGACGGGATGGTCTCCGGGGCCACCCACACCACCGCCGCCACCATCCGCCCCGCGTTCGAGATCATCCGCACGGTGCCGGGGGTGTCGGTGGCCTCCAGCGTCTTCTTCATGCTGCTCGCCGACCGGGTGCTCGTCTACGGCGACTGCGCCGTCAACCCCGACCCGGACGCCGCCCAGCTCGCCGACATCGCCATCTCCTCGGCCGACACCGCCGCCCGCTTCGGCATCGAACCCCGGGTGGCGATGCTGTCCTACTCCACCGGGGACTCGGGGGCCGGGGCCGACGTGGAGAAGGTCGCCGCTGCCACCCGGCTCGTCCGCGAGCGGCGGCCGGAGCTGCTGGTCGAGGGCCCCATCCAGTACGACGCGGCGATCGACCCGCACGTCGCGGCCACCAAGTTGCCCGACAGCGCGGTCGCCGGGCGGGCCACCGTGTTCATCTTCCCCGACCTGAACACGGGCAACAACACGTACAAGGCGGTGCAGCGCTCGGCCGGGGCGGTGGCCGTCGGCCCGGTCATGCAGGGCCTGCGCCGCCCCGTCAACGACCTGTCCCGGGGCGCGACCGTCCCCGACATCGTCAACACCGTCGCCATCACCGCCATCCAGGCCGCCGCCGAGGAGTCGTCATGAGTCGGGTGCTCGTCCTCAACTGCGGCTCGTCGTCGGTGAAGTACCGCCTCTACGCCGGCGACGAGGTGCTGGCGAAGGGCACCGTCGAGCGGGTCGGCGAGCCCGGCGGCGGGACGGCCGACCATGAGACGGCCGTCCGGGAGATCCTCGACCGGCTCGGCCCGGACGGGCTGGCCGGGCTGGCCGCCGTCGGGCACCGGGTGGTGCACGGCGGGCGGCGCTTCACCGAGCCGGTGCTGGTCGACGACGCCGTGTTCGCCGCCATCGAGGAACTGGTGCCGCTCGCCCCGCTGCACAACCCGGCCAACCTGGCCGGCATCCGGGTCGCCCGCGAGGCGCTGCCCGGCGTGCCGCAGGTCGCCGTCTTCGACACCGCGTTCCACCACACGCTGCCCGAGGCCGCCGCCACCTACGCGATCGACCGGGACACCGCCCAGCGGTACGACATCCGCCGGTACGGCTTCCACGGCACCTCCCACGCGTACGTCTCGCGGCGCACCGCCGAGCTGCTGGGCCGGCCGTACGCGGAGCTGAACACGATCACCCTGCACCTGGGCAACGGCGCGAGCGCCTGCGCGGTGGCCGGCGGGCGTAGCGTGGCCACCTCGATGGGGATGTCCCCGCTGGAGGGCCTCGTGATGGGCACCCGCAGCGGCGACCTCGACCCGACGGTCGTCTTCCACCTGCGGCGCGAGGCCGGCATGGGCGTCGACGAGATCGACGACCTGCTCAACCACCGCAGCGGCCTGCTCGGCCTCGCCGGGGTCAACGACATGCGCGAGGTGCTGGCCCGCCGCGCCGCCGGTGACCCGGCCGCCGCGCTCGCCTTCGACGTCTACACCCGCCGGATCACGGGGTACGTCGGGGCGTACTACGCCCTGCTCGGCCGGGTGGACGCGGTCACCTTCACCGCCGGGGTGGGCGAACACGCGGCACCGGTGCGGGCCGCCGCGCTGGCCGGCCTGGACCGGCTCGGCATCGCCGTCGACCCGGCGCGCAACGACGGCGAAGGCGACCGGGTGATCTCCCCTGCGGGCGCGGAGGTCGCCGTCTGCGTCATCGGCACCGACGAGGAACGCGAGATCGCCCGCGAGGCCCGCGCCGTGGCCGAGGCCGCCACGGCGGGCTGAGGCAGCCCAGCCCAACCCGGTTTCAGCCGGCTTCAGCCCAGCGCCAGCCAGGCGACGACGGCCGCCAGCAGCACCACGGCCACCGCGATGCCGGCGACCAGCGGAACCCGGGACGCCGGGGCGGACGGCGCGGCCGCCTCCGGCGCGTGGGCGAACGCCCGGAACTGCTCTGTGTTGCCGCTCGGATCCACGTACTTGTCAGACATGGCCAGACCCTAGCCAAGGCGGTCCACCCCGCGCGCCCCCGGCCGGGCGGCACGCCGCAGGACCACCGGATCGGCGGAGCCGCCCCGACCGGGTGGCGTCGCCCACCGGTCCGGACGGCGGGGCCGGCAAGGAAGGGCCCCCTGTTGACGCTTTCTTTATAGGAAGGGCCCCTTCCTAACACGCGCGGACGCGGGGGCGCGCTACCGTCGCAGCGTGGACGGGCACGGGCGAACCGGGCGGCAGCTCGCGGCGGTCGCCGAGACGGTCACGGTGGCCCGGTCGGCCGGGGTCGAGCTGTGGTTGCGGGGCGGGTGGGCGATGGACTTCGTCCTCGGCGAGGTGACCCGGCCGCACGTCGACGTCGACTGGTACTGCTGGCGCGGCGACGCCGACCGGCTGGCCGCCGCGCTGGGCGAGCAGGGCTGGCGGGTCGACCCCCGGCTGCCGGTCGACGTGCAGCTCGAACTCGTCCGCGACGACGTGGAGCTGAGCGTCGGCTACCTGGGCCGCAGCGCGGTGGGGCGGGTGGTGGTGGGCGCCGGGCCGTGGGCCGGGACGCCGCTGCCCGGGTCCGCTGGTCACAGACCCGCCGGCGCCGCTGCCGTCGCCCGGGGTGACCGCACCCTGACCTGTGGTGCGATGCGCGCCGGCGACAGCATCCCGCGAGGCACAATCGGATTCATGTGCCGCCGACGTACCGCCGCCCTGCTGGCCACCGCCCTGCTCGCAGCCGGCCTGGCCGGCTGCTCGGGCGGCGCGGAACCCGCCTGGCGCGAGGCCGCCCCGGCTCAGCCGCCGAAGGCGACCACCCCGGCCCCGCGCGTACCCGCCGGCAGCGCGCCGCGCGAGAGCTTCGCGGTCGGCGTACGTCAACTCAAGCTCAACCGCGACGGCGACCGCCCGCTGCCGGTGACCATCTGGTACCCGGCCCGGGGCGCGGCCGGCGGGACGCCGCAGCGGTCCGCGACCGCCGCGACCGGCCGATTCCCCGTGGTGATGTTCAGCCACGGCCTCAACGGGCGGCCCGACGACTACGAAACCCTGCTCACCCGCTGGGCGGCGGCCGGGTTCGTGGTGGCCGCGCCGGCCTTCCCGCACACCGCTCGGGGCACCGACACCAACGTGCTGGACGTGCTCAACCAGCCAGCCGACGTCTCGTACGCGCTGACCCGGGTGCTCGCCCTGGACGCGAAGGCGGGCGACCCGCTGCGCAGCCGGCTCGCCACCGACCGGGTGGCGGCGGCGGGGCACTCGGCGGGCGGGGTGACCACGATCGGCCTGTTCACCGCCGGCCGGGACGACCGGCTGGACGCCGGGGTGGTCTTCGCCGGCACCGGGCTGGGCGTGGGCACCGCCTTCGCGGGGGCCGCCGCGCCGCAGCTGTTCGTGCACGGCGAGGCCGACGAGGTGGTCGGCTACGCCTCGGGCAAGGCGGCGTACGACAAGGTGCCCTGGCCCAAGGCGATGCTGAGCCTGCCGAAGGGCGACCACGGGCGGGCCCTGCTCACCGACGGCGCCGCCCTGCGGGTGGTCTCGGACACCTGCGTCGAGTTCCTGCGCTGGACGCTGTACGGGGACGCGGCGGCCAAGCGCCGGCTGCCGGACGAGGCCACCCGCGGCGGCCTCGCCACCCTCGACGACCGGCTGTGAGGGGTGGAACGGTCGCTCACGCCGTGTGATCGATGACGATCTTGCCGAAGGCCTCGCCGGAGTGCAGCCGGGCGAACGCCTCCCCGATCCGGCTGAACGGCACCACGCTGTCCACCACCGGCCGCACCTCGTGCTCGGCGCAGAACGACAGCAGCTCGGTCAGCTCCCCCGGCGTGCCCATCGAGGTGCCGAGGATCTCCAGTTGCATGGCGAAGACCCGCCGCAGGTTGACCTTCGGCTCGTACCCGGCGGTCGCCCCGGAGACCACGATCCGGGCCATCGGCGCGGCCGACTTCAGGGAGTGGTCGAAGGTGGCCGCGCCGACCGTCTCGATCACCACGTCGACCCGCTCGGGCAGCCTGGCGCCGGGCTCCAGCGCGGTCGCCCCCAGCTCCGCGATCCGCTCCCGCTTGCCGGCGTCGCGGCTGGTCGCGTACACCCGCTTGCCGAGCGCGACGGCGAGCGCGACGGCCGCCGTCGCGACGCCGCCGCCCGCGCCCTGGACCAGCACGGCGTCGGCCTCCTCGACCCGGCCCTTGGTGGTCAGCATCCGCCAGGCGGTGAGCCACGCGGTGGGCAGGCAGGCGGCGTCCGTCGCGGACACTCCGGCCGGCAGGGGCAGCAGGTTCATTCGGGGTACGGCCACCCGCTCGGCGAAGGTGCCGGGGAAGTGCTCGGAGAGGATGGACATCCCGCGCGGGTCACCCGGGTCGACGACCAGCGGGAAGACCACCACCTCGGTGCCGTCCGGGGCCGTTGCGACGGCGTCGCAGCCGAGGATCATCGGCAGCCGGTCCGCGCCGAGGCCGACGCCGCGCAGCGACCACAGGTCGTGGTGGTTGATCGAGCTGGCCCGCACCTGCACGGTCACCCAGTCGTCTTCGGGGTGGGCCGGCTCGGGCTGCTCGCCGACGGTCAGCGCGGCGAGCGGGTTGTCGGCGTCGAGGCTCGAGGCGAAGGCGGCACGCATGATCCGCACCGTAACAAGGAGTGGGGGTGTTAAGAAGGGGCCCCTGCTATACCGAATGCGTTGACAGGGGCCCCTCCTTGCACTTCAGGCGCGGGCGACGCCGTCGCGGCGGGCGGCCTCGGCGACAGCCTCGGCCACCGCGGGGGCGACCCGCGGGTCCAGCGGGGACGGCACGATCGCGTCGGCGGTGAGTGTCTCGGCCACCACCCCGGCGATCGCGTCGGCGGCGGCCACCTTCATCCCGTCGGTGATCCGGGTGGCCCGGGCGTCCAGCGCACCCCGGAACACCCCGGGGAAGGCCAGCACGTTGTTGATCTGGTTGGGGTAGTCGCTGCGGCCGGTGGCGACGACGGCGACGTGCCGGGCCGCCACCTCGGGGTGCACCTCGGGCGTCGGGTTGGCCAGGGCGAAGACGATCCCGCCGGGGGCCATCCCGGCCACCGCCGTCTCGGGGATCTCGCCGCCGGAGACGCCGACGAGCACGTCGGCGTCGCGCAGCGCCTCGGTGATGTCGCCGCGGCGGCCGTCGGCGTTGGTGTCGGCCGCGAGGTCCGCCTTGGTGCCGGTGAGGTCGGTGCGGTGCCGGCCGATGATCCCCTTCGAGTCGCAGACCACCACCCGGGCCGGGTCGACGCCCCCGGCGATGAGCATCCGGGTGACCGCCACCCCGGCCGCCCCCGCGCCGCTGACCGCCACCCGCAGGTCGCCGAGCTTGCGGTGCAGCAGGGTGGCCGCGTTGCGCAGCGCGGCGAGCACGACGATCGCCGTGCCGTGCTGGTCGTCGTGGAAGACCGGGATGGGCAGCGCCTCGTCGAGTCGGCGCTCCACCTCGAAGCAGCGCGGCGCGCTGATGTCCTCCAGGTTGATCCCGCCGAACGAGGGGGCGAGGGCCTGCACCACGGCGACGATCTCGTCCACGTCCTGGGTGTCCAGGCAGACCGGCACCGCGTCGACGCCGCCGAACTGCTTGAACAGCACCGCCTTGCCCTCCATCACCGGCAACGCCGCGCGCGGGCCGATGTTGCCCAGCCCGAGTACGGCCGACCCGTCGGTGACGACGGCGACGGTGTTCGCGACCCAGGTGTAGTCGGCGGCCAGCGCCGGGTCGGCGGCGATCGCCTCGCACACCCGGGCGACCCCCGGTGTGTACGCGAGGGAGAGGTCTTCGCGGCTGGTCAGTGGAACGGTGGAGGCGACGGCCATCTTGCCGCCGACGTGCAGTTGGAAGACGGGATCAGCGGGGTCCACGGTGGACGAAGACATGGTGACTCCAGGATCTGTCGGGCAGACGAGGCGACCGCGCCAGCGCGAGGTGAGGCGGCCAACGGCGGCGGCATGGTGCGGGGGTCACCCGGATACCTGCCGAGCATAGTGTCGGGAGCACAACTCGGATGTGAGTAGGGTCATACTCGCGGGTAGCCGGAGGTGCGGCGCAGGCGACCCGGCCGGGGCCAGTAGCGGGCCACCACGCGGCCGTGCACGTCGGCCACGCCGTACACCCGGGAGTCGTCGGTGACCAGCTCGTTGTCGCCGCGTACCCACCAGCCGCCGTCGGCGGGACGGACCGCGCGCTTGACCACCAGCAGGTCCGGGCGGCTGCGGAAGACCGCGACCACGACGTCGCCCGGGCGGATCGGGCGGCCCCCGCGCCGCACCAGCACGGCGTCACCGTGGCGCAGGGTGGGTGCCATCGACGGGCCGGTCACCAGTACGGCGACGAGCAGCCCCCGCAGCCGGTCGGCGGGCCGGGGGGTGTCGGCGGGCACCGGTTTCACCTCCGCCCGGCTGGGGAGCGTCTCCAGGAGTAATGTCGTCTTGGATCATCGCAAACTTCCCATGGAGGATCCCGATGCGACTTCCGCGCATCCTCATGCCGAGCGTCACCGCCAGCGCCCACTGCGACCTGCCCTGCGGCGTCTACGACCCGGCCCAGGCCCGGATCGAGGCCGAGTCGGTCAAGGCGATCGCCGAGAAGTACCAGGCGAACACCGACCCCGAGTTCCGCACCCGGGCGCTGATCATCAAGGAGCAGCGCGCCGAGCTGGTCAAGCACCACCTGTGGGTGCTGTGGACGGACTACTTCAAGCCGGCGCACTTCGAGAAGTACCCGAACCTGCACACCCTGTTCAACGAGGCCACCAAGCTCGCGGGTGCCAGCGGCGCCAAGGGCAGCGTCGACCCGGCCAAGGCCGAGGAGCTGCTGTCGAAGATCGACGAGATCTCGAAGATCTTCTGGGAGACCAAGCAGGCGTGACCCCCGGGTTCACACCGACCGTACGGCCGGCGCGTCCCGAGGACGTGCCGGCCGTCGTCGCCATGGTGCACGAGCTGGCCGAGTACGAACGGGCCGCCGACGAGTGCCACCTGGCCGTCGGGCAGCTCACCGAGGCCCTGTTCGGCCCGGCGCCCGCGCTCTTCGGTCACGTGGCCGTCGACGAGGTCGACCGGCCACTCGGCTTCGCGCTGTGGTTCCTCAACTTCTCCACCTGGGCCGGTGTTCACGGCATCTACCTGGAGGACCTCTACGTCCGCCCCGAGGCGCGGGGCACCGGCGCGGGCCGGCGACTGCTGGCCGCCCTGGCCGCCATCTGCGTCGAGCGGGGCTACCGACGGCTCGACTGGTGGATGCTGCACTGGAATCCGGCCGCCCGCTTCTACGCCTCGATCGGCGCGTCCCCGCTCCAGGAATGGGTGCCGTACCGGCTGACGGGGCCGGCCCTGACCGCTCTCGCGACAGACCCGTCGTCGCCGGCGAGCGCCGCGCCCACGCGTCCGTCGGCCTGACGGGGTAGAGTCCCCCACCGGGGGGATGAGGCGTGACTCAACTGACCGGCCAGCCAGCCGCCGACGACGACGTCGTGCACCTCACGGTGCCTGCCGACGGCGGTTACCTCGGCGTGCTCCGCACCGCCACGGCCGGCCTCGCCGCCCGTCTCCAGTTCGCCCTCGACGAGATCGAGGACCTGCGGATCGCCGTGGACGAGGCGTGCGCCATGCTCCTCGCGATCGCCACCCGCGACGCCGAGTTGGAGTGTCGGTTCCAGGTGACGGAGGACGCACTGACCGTCGAGGTGACCGTGCCGACCGTGCGCGGGGCGACGCTCCCCTCCGAGTCGTCGTTCGCCTGGAAGGTGCTGACGGCCCTCACCACGGCCGCCTCGGCGAGCACGTCGAACGGCCGGGCCACCATCTCCCTGCTGACCCGCCGCGCTGGCTACTGACCCCACCGCGCGCAGCCCCCACCCCGGCGGCCCGCGCGCAGCCCGAGCCGCCCGGCTCAGGTCAGGCCGAGGGCCCGGGTGGTCGGCGGGCTGACGAGCAGCGCGCTGACGCCGAGGCCGAGCGCCATCAGCGGCACGCCGAGCCAGCCGATCCCGCCCTGGATCATGTACCACCCGACCGGCAGCAGCATGAGTTGCAGGACGATCGCCGGGGCGCGGGCCCCGACCCGGAGCCGGCCGAGTGCCCCGCCGAGCGCCCAGAGGGCGGCCGCGCCGCCGAGGGCGAACGCGGTCACCAGTAGCGCCGACGGCAGGTCGGTGGTGGTGGCGGTGAGGTCGGCCCAGACGAGCCAGACGGCGACCAGGCCGAGGGCGACCGCCTCCGCCCGGAGCAACCGGACCGCCCAGCGCAGCGTGGTCGGGTTCTGGTCCGAGTCGATGGTCACGCGCGACACGATACCGGTGGTGGGGCGCGGTACAGTGCCGCCCATGCGGGCCGTCCTGGTGGTCAATCCGAAGGCCACCACCA
This sequence comes from Micromonospora sp. NPDC057141, assembly GCF_042670805.1. Taxonomy (NCBI): domain Bacteria; kingdom Bacillati; phylum Actinomycetota; class Actinomycetes; order Micromonosporales; family Micromonosporaceae; genus Micromonospora; species Micromonospora sp. NPDC057141. Next base: position 88,968 of record NZ_JBHUVA010000015.1, read on the forward strand.
CCAGCGAGCGCAGCCGGGACGTCCTGGTCCGGGCGCTGCGCAGCGAAGTCGACCTGTCGGTGCGGTACACCCGCCGTCGGGGCCACGCCATGGACCTCGCCCGGGAGGCGGCCGAGGAGGGCGTCGACCTGGTGGTGACGCTCGGCGGCGACGGCACGGTGAACGAGGTGGTCAACGGCCTGATGACAGCCGAGCCCCCGACGATCCGCACCGGGGGCAGCCTCGCCGAGCGGCTGCCGGCGCTGGCCACCGTCCCCGGGGGCTCCACGAACGTGTTCGCCCGCGCGCTCGGCCTGCCCCGGGAGTGGCCGGAGGGCACCAGCATGATCCTGGAGGGGCTGCGGCTCGGGCGGTCCCGGACGATCGGGCTGGGCCGGGCCGACGACCGCTACTTCACCTTCTGCGCCGGCTTCGGCCTCGACGCGGCGGTGATCCACCGGGTGGAGCAGGCCCGCCGGCGCGGCCGGGTCTCCACGCCGGCGCTCTATCTGCGCTCCACGGTCAACCAGTACTTCCTCGGCTCGGACCGCCGCCACCCGACGATCTCACTGGAGCGACCCGGCGAGGCTACCGAGGGTGAGTTGGCCACGGTCATCATCCAGAACACCGCGCCCTGGACGTACCTGGGGGAGCGGGAGATCAACCCGAATCCGGCGGCGTCCTTCGACCTCGGGCTCGACGTGCTGGCCATGCGACAGCTCCGCGTGGCCAGCACTGCACGCACGGTGACCCAGTTCTTCTCCCACACGCCGAATCCTCGGGGGCGTCAGGTGCTGCAGCTGCACGACCTGGCCGAGTTCACCCTGGTCGCGAGCCGTCCTCAGGCTTTCCAGCTCGACGGGGACTATCTCGGGGAGCGGGAGAAAGTCAGATTCGCATCCGTTCCGGCCGCACTGAGAGTAATCTGCTAGATCTCGGGTACTGCCCTTGGTCGAGCGCGGTCCCCCACCGCAGTCGATGCGATGGCCGCCACACCGAGGGCGAGGTGCCGGAAATGTCAGCAATATCCCGCAGACTGTACTATATTGATCCTCGACTGTGGTACGCCGGGTAACCAGGACTCCCTGCAAACCAGACAAAGGGGTCGTGAGCTTGCTCACCGCTCGGAGTTTTTCCGAGCGCCACCCTTGACATTGCGTGAGTTCGTGAAAGTATTCACAAGCGAACTTGAGTTACCGGGACATTGCCTGGACATGCTCATTGTGTTGAGCTGTTCCAGCAGGTCCCAGTGGCTACCAGAGCCTGCTCACGCAGCGCCAAAATGATGGATGCGAACCGTGACCATCGGCGTGCGGATGCATAAAGGAAAAGCACCAAAGCAATATCTGCCACCCATCCAGAATGAGGAGTGTTGCCGCCATGGACTGGCGTCACCATGCTGTCTGCCGCGACGAGGACCCGGAGCTGTTCTTCCCGATCGGGACGTCCGGTCCGGCTCTCCTGCAGGTCGAGCAGGCCAAGGCCGTCTGCCGGCGCTGCTCCGTGACCGACCAGTGCCTCCAGTGGGCACTTGAGTCCGGTCAGGACGCTGGCGTCTGGGGCGGGATGAGCGAGGAGGAGCGGCGCGCCGTCAAGCGTCGCGGTGGCCTCCGGGTGCTGCGCGCTCACTCCGCCTGACCTACGACCGCACCACAGCTCCACGCCCCGACAGGGCAACCCTGTCGGGGCGTTCTGCTGTGCCGGCCCTCAGCCCACCACGCCCGTCAGCCCACCACGCACCTCAGCCCACCGCCCCCGGCACGCCCACCGCGCGCCGTGGCCGTCCGCTCACTCCGTTGGGGCGGCGTCCGCCCGGCGCAGCACCAGATCGGCCAGCTCCGGGGCGGCGGTGAGCGGCCCGGACACCGCCACCGCGCCGGCCGCCCGCGCCCCCGCCAGCACGGCGTCGTGGAAGAGCCCCGGGGCCAGGAAGTAAGCCGACACGGCCACCCGCCGGGCCCCCGTCGCGCGCAGCCGGCGCACCGCCGCGCCCGCGTCCGGCAGGGCCGCCGAGGCGTACGACACCCGGCAGGGCATCCCGAGTTGCGCGCCGAGCGCCGCCGCGACCCGGCCCACCGATCCCCGGGCCCGGGGATCCCGCGTGCCGGCGGCGGCGAGCACCAGCGCGTCGAACCGGCCGGGCTCCACTTCCGCCAGCCGCCGCCGCAGCCCGGCCAGCAGCGCGCCGTCGACCACGCCGTCGGCCGGGCCGAGCACGTCGGAGACACGTACGTCGATCGGTGGCCCCGCCCCCCGGGCCGCCGCGACCGCCGCCGGGATGTCCACCCGCCGGTGGTACGCGGCGGTGAGCAGCAGCGGCACCAGCACCGCCCGGGGATGCCCCGCCGCCGCCAGCGACCGCAGCACCTCCGTCGGCCCCGGGTCCGTGTGGTCCAGCCAACTCGCCGACACGGCGACGCCGGGCCGGGCGGCCGAGACCGCCCGGGCCAGCGCCCGGGTCGCCTCGGCCGCCCGGGGATCCCGGCTGCCGTGCGCCACCAGGACCACCGGGTCGCCGGCCGCGATCGCCGGCACCGGGGGCCGGGACACGGTCAGAGGTGCAGCCCGCACTCGGTCTTCTCGAACATCGCCCAGCGACCGGCCCGGGGGTCCTCCCCCGCCTTCGTCCGGCGGGTGCAGGGCCAGCAGCCGATCGAGCCGTAGCCGCGCTTGAACAGCTCGTTGACCGGGAGTTCGTGCCGGGCGATGTAGGCGTCCACGTCGGCCTGTTTCCAGGCGGCGATCGGGTTCACCTTCACCCTGCCCCGGCGGGCGTCGAACGTCACCACCGGCGTGTTGGCCCGGGTCGGCGACTCGTCACGGCGCAGCCCGGCGGCCCAGGCGTCGTACCCGGCCAGCGCCCGCTCCAGCGGCTCGACCTTACGCAGCTGGCAGCAGTCGTCCGGCGACCGGTTGAACAGCCGGGGGCCGTACTCGCCGTCCTGCTGGCCGACGGTGAGCCGGGGCCGGATCGACCGGACGTTGACGGGCAGCCGACGGGCCACCTCGTCGCGGACCCGCAGCGTCTCCGGGAAGTGCAGGCCGGTGTCGAGGAAGACCACGTCCACCCCGGGCGCGACCCGGGAAACCAGGTGGGCGAGCACGGCGTCCGCCATCGAGCTGGTCACGCAGAAGCGGTCGCCGAACGTGTCGGCCGCCCAGCGGGCGACCTCCAGCGCCGGCGCGCCCTCCAGCTCCCGGCCGGCCCGCTCGGCCAGCGCCCGCAGCTCCTGCGGGCTCCGCCGAGCCGGGTCGGCGGGCGGCGGGCCGCCGGGGCCGACCAGCCCGAGGGTGGCCGCCGAGACCAGGGCGCTCACCGGGTCACCGCCCGGGTCAGCAGGCCGGTGAACTTCACCGTGAACACCCGGGCGCAGGCGTGGCACTCCCACGCGCCGTGCCCGGCCTCGCTCGGCCGCAGGTCCTCCTCGCCGCAGTACGGGCAGTACAGCGGCGCTGAACGGGTCCCGCTCATGACACCTCGCTTCGCTCGCTCATCGGAGTTCTTCCTCGTCGACCCTGATCACCCAGTTGGCGAAGGACTCGCCCTCGGTCCGGCTCGCCAGGTAGCGGCGGGCGAGCCGTTCCACGTACTCCGGAAGCTCGTCGGCAGTGGTCTTAAGGCCGCGCAGCTTGCGGCCGAAGCCGGCGGTCTGGCCCTGCGCCATGCCCAGGCCGCCGCCCAGGTGCACCTGGAAGCCCTCGACCTGGCGGCCGTCGGGGCCGACCACGAGCTGGCCCTTGAGGCCGATGTCGGCGACCTGGGTGCGGGCGCAGGCGTTCGGGCAGCCGTTGAGGTGGATGGAGATGTCCGCGTCGAAGTCGCGCAGCCGCTCCTCCAGCCGGGCCACCAGCTCCTCGCCGCGCGCCTTGGTCTCGACGATGGCCAGCTTGCAGAACTCGATGCCGGTGCAGGCCATCGTGCCGCGCCGCCAGGCCGACGGCCGGGCCTGAAGGCCGATCGCGCTCAGCTCGGCCACCAGCGAGTTGGTCCGCTCCGGGGGCACGTCCAGGACCAGGAGCTTCTGGTACGGGGTGAGCCGCACCCGGCCGCTGCCGTGCGCCTCGACCACGTCGGCGAGCCGGGCGAGCTGCGTGCCGGAGACCCGGCCCACCACCGGGGCGGCCCCGACGTAGGCGCGCCCGTCGCGCTGGCGGTGCACGCCGATGTGGTCGACCGGCTTGGCGGGCAGCTCCGGGGCGGGCCCGTCGAGCAGGGTGCGGCCCAGGTATTCCTTCTCCAGCACCTCGCGGAACTTCTCCACGCCCCAGTCGGCGACGAGGAACTTCAGCCGGGCCCGGTTGCGCAGCCGGCGGTAGCCGTAGTCGCGGAAGATGCCGACCACACCGGCCCAGATGTCCGGCACCTCGGCCAGCGGCACCCAGACGCCGAGCCGCTTGGCCAGCATCGGGTTGGTGGAGAGGCCGCCGCCGACCCAGACGTCGAAGCCGGGGCCGTGCTCCGGGTGGTCGACGCCCAGGAAGGCGATGTCGTTCGCCTCGTACGGGGTGTCCACCAGCCAGGAGATCGACGTCTTGAACTTGCGGGGCAGGTTGGAGAAGCGCTTGTCGCCGACGTACCGCCGGACGATCTCGTCGAGCGCCGGGGTCGGGTCGAGCAGCTCGGCCTCGGCCACCCCAGCGACCGGGCTGCCGAGCACGATGCGCGGGCAGTCGCCGCACGCCTCGGTGGTCTGTAGGCCCACCGACTCCAGCCGGCGCCAGATCTCCGGCATGTCCTCGACCCGGATCCAGTGGTACTGGATGTTCTGCCGATCGGTGATGTCGGCGGTGTCCCGGGCGAACTCCCGGGAGATGTCCGCGACCACCCGAAGCTGGTCCAGGGTGAGCTGGCCGCCGTCGACCCGGACGCGGAGCATGAAGAACTCGTCCTCCAGCTCGTGCGGCTCCAGCACGGCGGTGCGTCCGCCGTCGATGCCGGCCTTGCGCTGGGTGTAGAGGCCCCACCAGCGGAACCGACCGCGCAGGTCCTGCGGGTCGATCGAGGCGAAGCCCCGGTGGGCGTAGATGTTCTCGATCCGGTCCCGGACGTTGAGGGGGTCGTCGTCCTTCTTGATCCGCTCGTTGGCGTTGAGCGGCTCGCGGTGGCCGAGCGCCCACTGGCCCTCCCCACGGGGGCGGCGGGGCGCCCGCGCGACGGGTGCCGTGGGTGCCTCGGGCCGGGCGGGGGTGCTGCTGACCGCCATCGCGGCGTCCTCCGTTGTCTGCTGTGCCTCAGGATGCGGGCGCGCGCGGCCGGCCCGTGGGACGGGCCGTGGACTACGGTGTCGGACGGCCGGCGCGACTACGCGCCCGAGACGATTGGTCGGGCGTCGTCAGTGGGCCGGACAGATGGCGCTGCGCACGCGGCCGTAGTCGACGTGGCGACGGGCCACGAAGCGACGGACGACAGCGGCAAGCATGCGACCATGCTCGCACACCCGCCATGCACCTACCAATGGCCGCGGGTGTGATCCCACATCACGGGCCGCCGATGCGCTTCCGGGCCGAGATCGTGCTCGAACAGGGAAAGCGTCCCTTCTCGGCGCGGGATGCCACCGCTTCCGGGTCGCTTCCGGGTTCGTGCGCGATCCTGCGAGATCGACCGGTGTCGCTCAGCTCACGCGGGTGGGGCCGGGTGTGGCAGGCTCGGCCTCGTGGACAGCTCGCCCGGAAAGCGGCATTTGCCGGGTTGGCTCGGCGCGGTCTGGCTGTGGCCGACCCTGGCGACGCTGGCCGTCACCGGCGTGGGGATCGGCTCGGCCCAGCCGTGGCGGGACGAGCTGGCCACCTGGAGCGCCGCCACCCGACCGCTGGGCGACCTGGCCCGGATGGCAGGCACCATCGACGCCGCCAGCTGGCCGTACTACCTGTTCATGCACGGCTGGGTGGCGCTCTGCGGGGACTCGCCCGCCGCGCTTCGGGCGCCGTCGGTGCTGGCCACGGCGGGCGCGGCTGGGCTGGCCGCCGCGCTCGGCGCGCGGCTGCTCGGGCGGCGGGCCGGCCTGGCCGGTGGGCTGCTGTTCGCGTCCCTGCCCGGTACCTCCCGGTACGCCCAGGAGGCCCGACCGTACGCGTTCGTCGCCCTCTTCGCGGTGCTGGCGACGCTGCTGCTGGTCCGGGCGCTGGACCGGCCCGGTTGGCGGCGCTGGGCCGGGTACGCCGCCGCCGTCGCCGCCCTCGGTCTGGCCCACCTGGTCGCCCTCACCCTGCTCGCCGCCCACGCGGCAGCCGTGCTGGCCACTCACCGCACGGCTCCCGGCGCCACCGACCCGGCCGCCACCGGTACCACCGACCGGGCCGCGCCCGGCACCACCGAGCCGGTCGGCCCCGGCACCACCGAGCCGGTCGGTCGCCACCGGTCCGCCGGCCGCCGGGCGCGCCGGCCGCTGTGGGGCTGGCTGCTCGCGCTCCTGCCGGCGGCGGTGGCGCTGACCCCCCTGGTGCTGCTGGCGGTGGGCCAGCGGGGCCGGCAGCTCGACTGGGTGGACCAGGCGCGCCTCGCCGATCTGACCGCCCTGCCCGGCGCGCTGGCCCAGAGCGGCGCGGTCGGCGGGCTGCTGCTGGGCCTGGCCGCCCTCGGTGCCGCCCGGTCGGGCCGGGCCGGGCTGCTCCCCGCCGCCTGCTTGGCCCTGCCGGTGACCCTGCTCTTCCTGGCCGGGCTGGCCGTGCCGCTGTGGGTGCCGCGCTACCTGTTCTTCGCCGTCCCGTTCGCCTGCCTGCTGGCCGGGGCGGCACTGGCCATGGTGGCGCTGCCCGGGGCACTGGCGGTGGTGCTCCTCGCCGGCCTGCTCGGCCTGCCCGACCAGGTGGGGCTGCGGCGCAGCCACGAGTGGCCGCGCGGCGCGCTGGTCGACTACCGGGGGGCGGCCCGGGTGGTCGACGAGGAACGCCGGCCCGGCGACGTGATCGTCTTCTCGCCCCGGGAGGGCTGGCTGTTCCCGGACGTCGGCATCCGCTACCACCTCGGCGACCGGCAACCCCGGGACGCGCTGGTCGTCCGGGACCGCGACGCGCGCGGCGACTACTGGGCCGACGAGTGCCCGGACCCCGCCGCCTGCCTGGCCGGGGCGCGGCGGGTCTGGCTGGTGGTCGCCGGGCGGCGGGCGGACCCGGTCGACGCGGTGCCCGACGCGAAGGGGACCGCCCTACGCGACGGTTTCGCCGTCGAGCGGGTCTGGCCGCGCCCCGGCCTGACCGTGGCGCTGCTCACCCGCTGAGCCCGCCCCGGCCCCAGGTGCCGCATGATGTCGGCGACATGGCGGTGTCCCGCCGCCCGGAAGCCGCCATGTCGCCGACATGGAATTGATCAAGCCGCCCGGGGTCAGGAGCGGACGAGGGGGACGACCAGCACCGCCTCGGTGCCGCCCTCGGCACCGTTGCGCAGCTCGATGGTGCCGCGCAGCTCCCCGGTCACCAGCGCCCGGACGATCTGGAGCCCGAGCCGGCTGCCGCGTTCGGCGTCGAACCCGGCCGGCAGGCCCCGCCCGTTGTCGGCGACGGTGACGTGCAGCTGCTTGCGGAACCGGTGCGCCGACACCACCACCTCGGGCGACGCCGCCGACGCGGCCCCGGGCGCAACCGGCGGAAGGACGCCGCCCACCTCGCCCCCGCCACCCACCTCGGAGCCGCCGCCCACCTCACCGACGCCGCCCACCTCGGACCGGGCACCCGCCGCCGACCCGCCGCCCGCCTCGGAGCCGCCCTCCGCCTCCGCAAGCGGGGACCCGGACTCGACGGCCGGCGGGAAGCCGTGCTCGACGGCGTTGAGCAGCAGCTCGTTGAGGACCATGACCAGCGAGGTGGCGATCTCGGCCGGCAGCACGCCGAAGCTGCCCCGGCGGCGCATCCCGACGGTCTGCTCGGTCGCCGCGACCTCCGTCGCCGCACTGGCCACCCGGTCGACGATGCCGTCGAACTCGACCGCCTCGTCGCTGGACATGGAGAGGGTCTCGTGCACCAGGGCGATGGAGGCGACCCGGCGTACCGACTCCTCCAGGGCGACCCGGGCCTCCGGCATGGCGACCCGGCGGGCCTGGAGGCGCAACAGCGCGGCGACGGTCTGGAGGTTGTTCTTCACCCGGTGGTGGATCTCCCGGATGGTGGCGTCCTTGGTGATCAGGGCGCGGTCGCGGCGGCGTACCTCGGTGATGTCGCGGACCAGGACCAGCGCGCCGATCGGCACCCCGGCGGGCATCAGCGGCAGGGCCCGGGTGAGCATGGTCGCGCCCCGGGCGTCGATCTCCCGGCGGGGCGGGCCCTCGCCGCGCAGCGCGGCGAGGATGCCGTTCGCCGCCTCGGTGCCCTCCAGGGGGTCGCCGGCCAGCCGGCGGTGCAGCTTGGCCAGGTCCTCCCCCACCAGGTGGGCGGCGAAGCCGAGCCGCCGGTACGCGGACTGGGCGTTGGGGCTGGCGTAGGTGACCTTGCCGCCGGCGTCGAGCCGGACCAGGCCGTCGCCGACCCGGGGCGCGGACGTGGTCTCCCCCGGATGCCGGGGCGGTGGGAACGTGCCGTCGGCGATCATCTGGGCCAGGTCGTCGGCCGTGGTCAGGTAGTTCAGTTCGAGCTGGCTGGGCGTGCGGGCGGTGGAGAGGTTGGTGTCCCGGCCGACCACCGCGATCACCTCGCCGGCCTCCCCGTCGGCGGCGCGCAGCCGGACCGGGATCGCCTCGTGCCGGGCGGGCACGTCGCCATACCAGACCGGGTCGCCCTCCCGCCAGATCCGGCCCTGGCCGTACGCGACCTCCAGGTGGGCCACCTCGGGCCCGCCGACGATCCGCCCCACCTGGTCGTCCTGGTAGGCGGTGGGCGCGGTGGTCGGGCGGACCTGGGCCACGCAGAGGAAGGTGCCGTCGCGGTCCACCGGCACCCACAGCAGCAGGTCGGCGAAGGACAGGTCGGACAGGAGCTGCCAGTCTCCGGCGATCCGGTGCAGGTGGTCGATGTCGGCGGGGCGGAGCTGGGTGTGCTCCTCGGCGAGGTCGCGCAACGTGGACACGCTGCACAGCGTGCCACGCCGGGCCGGTGCCCGTCCCGCTGCCCGCCCGGCTGACCTCCTCCGGCCGGCGGGCCCGGCGGCGCTCACATCGTCGCGGTGACCTTCCTCAGGCCGCGCGGCGCGTCCGGGTCCTCGCCCCGGGCCAGGGCCAGGGCCAGCGCGAGGCGCTGCAACGGCAGGATGTCCAGCAGGGGGGCGTACCGCTCGTCGACCTCGGGGACGGCCATCCGGGTGGCCCCCTCGACGTCGGCCGAGCCGACCACGACCACGTCGGCGCGGCGCTCGCCGAGCCGGGGCAGCACCTCACCCATCGACCGGCCGCCGGGGCCGGAGCCGACCACGGCCAGCACCGGGACGTCCGGGTCGGTCATCGCGAGCGGGCCGTGCAGCAGGTCGGCGCCGGAGAAGGCGAGCGCCGGCAGGTACGAGGTCTCCATGAGCTTCAGCGCCGCCTCCCGGGCGGTCGGGTACGCGTAACCCCGGCCGGTGGTGACGAGTTGGGCGGCGAACCGGTAGCGCGGCGCGAGTTGGGCCGGGGTGGGGTCGTCGAGGGTGCGGGCGGCCAGCTCCGGCAGGGCGGCGAGCGCGGCGCGCTCGGCGGCGGGCAGTGCCCCGTCGCCGGCCCGGACCCCCTCCACGAGCAGCAGCAGGGCGAGCAGCTCGGCGGTGTACGTCTTGGTGGCGGCCACCGCCCGCTCGTGTCCGGCGACGATGTCGACGCTCAGCTCGGCGACCTCGGCCAGCGGCGAGTCGGGGTTGTTGGTCACCGCGAGGGTGAGCGCGCCGGACGCGCGGGCGGCGCGCAGCACCTCGGTCAGGTCGGGCGAGCCGCCGCTCTGGCTGACCCCGACGACCAGCGCGTCGGACAGGTCGGGGCGCGCGCCGTAGAGGGTCACGGCGCTGGGCGAGGCGAGCCCGGCGGGCAGGCCGAGCCGGATCTCGGTCAGGTACGCCGCATAGAGGGCGGCGTGGTCGGAGGTGCCCCGGGCGGTGAAGACCACGTGCCGGGGGCGGCGCTGCGCGACGACGGCGGCCACCCGGGCGATCGCCCCGGCGTGCTCGGCGGAGAGCAGCCGCTCGTAGCCGGCCGGCTGCTCGGAGATGTCGGCGGCCATGCCGGCCCCTGCACGCGTCACGGAACACCCCTTCCCCTGCGCGATTTCCGCGCGTTTCCTGCTCAGTCTTGCATGTTTCGGCGTATGTGAACAATCTTGCGAGCAGCATTGCGCAGTGGATCACCAAGCCGAGCCAACATCACCTACGCTTGCGGCCCGGCGACACTCTGGGCGGGGACGCATCCGCCGGCGAACCACCCGCACCTACGACCGAGAGGCCCACGTGTCCGAGGGAAGGGACGATCCCCCGCTGTCGGCGGGGGAGGAGCTGGCCCTGGCCCGGCTCGCGCTGGACGAGGGCGACCTGGCGCACGCCGCCGGGCACGTCGCCGGCGCGCTGACCCGGTCGCCCACCCTGCCCGAGGCGCACGAGACGCTGGCCCGGCTCGCCGCCGCCAGCGGCGGCGGCATCGACCTGTTCCCCCTGCACCAGCGCGCCTTCATCGGCGTCGTGGTGGCCCGGGCGCACCTGCTCGCCGCAGCGGGGCGGCCCGCCGAGGGGCTGGAGCTGCTGGCCGCCGCCACCGGGCACGACCGGAGCGCCGACTGGGCCGGCGTGCCCTGGGTGACAGCCCCCGAGCTGCCCGAACGGCTCGACCCGGAGGGCATCGCCCAGGTGCTGATGCAGGTCTGCGCCGCCACGCCCGACCCGGTGCCGCGCGCCGACCGGGCGCCCCTGACGCCGTACCTCACCCTGGCCCGCAACGCGGTCACCGTTCACCCCGAGCACGCCCTGCTGCTCGGCGCGGGGTCCGCGCTGGCCCGGCGCCTCGGCGAAGTCACCCTGGCGATCCGCTGGGCCAGCCGGGGCGTACGCGCGCGCCCGTCGAAGCTCGGCGAGGTCTGGCTCGGGTACGCGTACCGCAGCGCCGGCCGCACCCGCGAGGCCCTCGCCGCGCTCGGCCGGGCCGTCGACCACGACCCGGACGACCTCGCCGTGTACGCCGACATCGCCGGCACGTTGGCCGACACCGGCCGGCTCGACGAGGCCCTGGAGTGGACCGACCGGGCCCTCGCCCGGGATCCCGCCTTCGACTGCGCCGTGCACACCGCGCACCGGCTGCGTTTCCAGCGCGACGGCGACGTGGCGCACCTGGTGGCGCTGGCCGACTTCGTCCGCGACCACCCCGACGACTCGCACGAGCACGGCGACCTCGCCGAGTGCTGCCGCAGCCGGCCGTGGCTGGGGCAGGTCACCCCCGCCGCCGGGGCCGCGGTCACCGTGCTGCGCCACGCCCTGGCCGCCGAGCAGCACGGCCTCGGCGCGACCGTACGGCTGGAGACGCTGGAGCCGCCGAGCGCGCTGCGTACCGTGGCGGCGGCCGCACCCGGCCTGCGGGTCGAGGTGGCGGAGGTGGCCGAGCCGGACCCGCGCGAGCCCCGCCGGGCCACCGACCGGCCGCTGTGGCGCTGGGACGGCACCGTCGCCGCACCGGCGGTGCCGGCGCCCTCGGCCGAGGCGGCGGACCGCATCCGGCAGCTCGCCCACCCGGCGTGGCCGCACCCACCGGCGGCATACGACGCGGCGGTCGGCCTGGCCACGCTGGGCCTGCCCGATCTGCTCGGGCTGCTGGTGCACCCGCCCGCGGCCCCGGCGACCGGGCTGGGCCGGGTGCTGGCCGGGCAGGACCCGTCGCTCTGGGTGCGCTGCGTGCAGGTGTGGGCGTGCCTGGGCCTGCTGCACCACCGCACTGACGAGCCGTGGCCGTCCTCCACCCGCCGCCGTACGCTGGTCGAGCTGGTCTGGGGGGTGGAGGACTGGATCACCGAGGCGGCCCTGTTCGCCCTGGTCACCGCCGCCTGGGTGGACCCCTCGGTCCGCAAGGACGTGGCCGGCGTGGTGGCCGAGCGGCTCGCCGACGCGGCGGCTGTGGCCCGGGACCGGAGCGTGCCGATCGCGGTCTCGCTGGCGTACCTGGCGCTGGCGACTCCGGCCCTCGACCCGGCGACGGCCGCGCTGGCCGGCGAGCTGATCTCCGGCCCGGCGGCCGGGTCGGCCCGGCGGGGCCGGCTGCGCCGCCTCTTCGCCCGCCTCACCCGCCGCCGACGCTGAGGCCGGCCCGGAGGCGGTGCCGACCCGGGGCGCCCGCCCCGGTGGTCGAGGCGGGCACCCGTGGGTGGTCAGACGGCCGGGGCCTTGCCCAGGGCCGGCTCGGCCTGGTCCTCCCCAGTGGGGGCCGGCGGGGCGTCGTTCGCCGAGCGCAGCGGGATCTCCCGGATGAACCAGGCCAGCACCGGCACTCCGACGGTGAACAGCACCGCCCACCAGAAGACGTGCGAGACGGCGTCGGCGAGACCGCCGAGCACCAGCTCCCGGGCCTGCGCCGGCAGCTCCCTGAGCTTGTCGAGGTCGACCTGGCCGCCCTCGCCGCCCTCGCCGCTGAACGCAGACCCGGCGGGCGAGTCGGCGAGCCGGTTGGCGAAGATCGCGCCGAACAGCGAGATGCCGAACGAGCCGCCGATGGAACGGAAGAAGGTGGCCGCACCGCTGGCCGCACCGAGGTCCTTCTGCTCGACGCTGTTCTGCGCGATCAGCATCGAGGTCTGCATGAGGAAGCCCATTCCGACGCCGAGGACGATCATGTAGAGCGAGGACTCCAACTTGCCGGTGTCCAGTTCCAGCCGGGTCAGCAGGGCCAGGCCAGCGGTCATCACCACGCCGCCGACGATCGGGAAGATCCGGTACCGGCCGGTCCTGGTGATCGCCCGGCCGACCACCAGCGAGACCACCAGCATGCCGAACATCAGCGGGAGCAGCAGCAGGCCGCTGTTGGTGGCCGAGGCACCCTGCACGGTCTGCTGGTAGAGCGGGAGGAAGTTCATCGCGCCGAACATGGCGAAGCCGAGCAGGAAGCCGATCACCGAGATCAACGCGAAGTTGCGGTTGGCGAACAGCCCCAGCGGCAGGATCGGCTCCGCCGCGCGGCGCTCGACGAAGCCGAACACGACCAGGCTCACCAGGGCCAACGCGGCCAGGCCGAGGATCTGCGGCGAGGCCCAGTCGTAGGAGTTGCCGCCCCAGGTGGTGATCAGCACGATCGCGGTGATGCCGACGGAGAGCAGCCCCGCGCCGAGCCAGTCGATCCGGTGCTCGGTGCGGTACTTCGGCAGGTGCATTCTGGTGGCGAGCACCAGCAGCGCGACGCCGCCGAGCGGCAGGTTGACGTAGAACGCCCAGCGCCACGAGAGGTTGTCGGTGATGAAGCCGCCGACCAGCGGCCCGGCGACCATGGCGATCGCCATGATGCCGGCCATCATGCCCTGGTAGCGGCCCCGTTCCCGGGGCGGGACCAGGTCGCCGATGATCGCCATCACACCGACCATCAGGCCGCCCGCGCCGAGGCCCTGGACGGCCCGGAAGGCGATCAGCTCGATCATGCCGCTGTCGGCACCGCCGAACACCCCGGAGCCGGCCATGCCGCACAGCGCGGAGCCGACCAGGAAGATGCCCACGGAGGTCAGGAAGACCGCCTTGCGGCCGTAGAGGTCGCCGAGCTTGCCCCAGATCGGGGTGGAGACGGTGGTGCCCAGCACGTACGCGGTGACGACCCAGGTGAAGTGGTCCACCCCGCCGAACTCGCCGACGATGCGCGGCAGCGCGGTGCTGACGATCATGTTGTCGAGCATCGCGAGCATCATCGCGGTCATGAGACCGAAGAGGACGACCCGGATGTTGGGGCGCCGCTCCGCGCCCTCGACTTCCTGACTCATCGGTAAGCTCCCCCCGGGATGTGACCGACTTACCTGCCGGCCGGCTAGTCACCTTACTAGCCGCACGGTAAGTTGAGGGACAACTGATCGTCAAGCGAGTTGGGTGGTTCGGGTGAGAGAGAGCACAGGCACGCGGGAGCGCATCAAGGCCGTGGCCCTCGAACTCTTCACCGAGCAGGGCTACGAGAAGACCTCGCTGCGCGAGATCGCCGAGCGGCTCGACGTCACGAAGGCTGCCCTCTACTACCACTTCAAGAGCAAGGACGAGATCGTCAGCAGCTTCGTCGAGGACCAGCTGGACCGGATGGACGCGCTGATCGCCTGGTCCGACGAGCAGCCGGCCACGCTGGCGACGCGACGCGAACTGATCGCCCGGTACGCCGACACCGTGTTCGCCACCGAACAGCCCTCGGTGATGCGCTTCTTCGAGCAGAACCAGACCGCGCTCAAGAGCCTGGCCGCCGGGCAGCAGCTGCGCGACCGGATGTTCCGGCTGGCCGACGCGTTGGCCCGGGGCGACGAGTCGCCCGCCGCCCAGGTGCGCGCCACGGTGTCGCTGTTCGCCGTGCACAGCAGCTGGTTCGTCATCCGCGCCCCGAACGTCACCGACGACGAGCGGCGGAAGATCGCCCTGGAGGTGGCCGACGAGCTGCTCGCCCGCATCGCCGAAGGCTGAACCGCGCGGAGAGCCGAGCCGCGCCAGCCGCCGAGCCCGCACCGAGCGCCGAGCCCACACCGAGCGCCGAGCCCGCGCGGCGGCAGGGTCAGCCCGGGCCGGGCAACTCCCGCCGCAGGCCGAGCAGCTCCACACCGGGCAGCGGAGACCAGTCCCGCTCCGGCGTGCGGACGAAGCCCAGCCGTTCGTAGAGCCGGTGGGCGGCCTCGGCGAGCCCGCCGCGCACACAGATCACCACCGCCGAGCAGCCCCGCGCGGCGGCTCGGGACAGGCATGCCTCGGCCAGCGCCGCCCCGACCCCCCGCCCCTGGGCCGCCGGGTCCACGGCCAGCATCCGGAACTCCGCCTCGCCGGGGCCGGAGAGTTCGGCGTACGGGGTGCCGGGCAGCACGAACGTGACCGAACCGAGCACCTCGCCGGTGGCCCCGTCGACGGCGACCAGCACGTCGCCGGTCTCCGCCCGGGTCGCCACGTCGGCGAGCACGACCCCGTAGCCGTTCTCGCCCTTGAGCTGGCCGTCGGCCTCGTACGCGGCCACGGTCAGCCGGGCCACCGCCGCGAAGTCGGCCGGGGCGGCCCGGCGAACCCGCAGGCCGGTCAACCGATCACCGCGATCAGGTCACCGTCCTGCACGACGTCGCCCTCGTTGACGGCGAGCTGCTGGACGACGCCGCCGGACTCGGCGACGACAGGGATCTCCATCTTCATCGACTCCAGGATCACCAGCGTGTCCCCCTCGGACACGGTGTCCCCGGCCGACGCGACGACCTTCCACACGTTCGCCACCATCTCGGCGCGGATCTCGTCGGCCATCTCCCGGCCCTCCCTCTTCCGCCAGTGTCTGCGATCGGTATCCAATCACGTGCCGGACCGTCGCGGGCGTGTCGGCGGCCCTCGGCATGCGATACCCGTCGCGCCGACCCTCGGAACCGGGGCCGGTCGACGGAAACCGGGGCCGCCGCTGCCCGCCCCGGCGGACCACCGCCACCGCGGGCCGCACTAGCATCAGCGGGTCGGCCCCGGGTGACCGGGCAACCGGTACGCGACCACCGCCGCGCTTGCCGCCGGCGGACACCGACCAGCACCGAGGAGGTCAGCATGGCGAAGAAGGCCCGCAAGAAGAAGGCCCGGAAGAAGAGCGGCGCGAACCACGGCAAGCGCCCCAACTCCTGAGTCGCGCGGCGGCGCGGCCGCCGACCGCTCAGTGCTCTGCTCCACCGGCCGTGGCCGGAGACGCCGGTGGCCCCGGGCGGATAGACACGGGCCCCCGGCGACGTCCACCCGCCGTCAGTCGGCCACCGCGCGGGGCGCGCGC